>CBDTYI010000162.1:0-6389 GCA_965364565.1 uncultured Gammaproteobacteria bacterium
ACGGGTTGACGACGAAACGCTGAACTCGAACCTGCGCAACCTCGCCAAGCAGAACGGCATGACCCTGACCCAGTTCCGCGAAGTTCTGGAGAAAGACGGTTTCGACTACGCCGCGTTTCGCGAGGAGTTCCGCGACCAGATCATCATGAACCGGGTTCGCCAGGAGATGGTGGACAAACGTGTGCAGGTAACCGAACAGGAAGTCGACCAGTTGCTGGCGAGCGCCGCATCCTTCAACGACCAGGACCGGGAGTATCGTCTCGCCCACATCCTGGTCTCGGTACCCGAGGCGGCCAGCCCGGAACAGGTGCAGGCGGCGCGCAAGCGCGCCGAAGATATTCTGTCGCGACTCGGTGCCGGAGCCGATTTCGAGCAAATCGCGATCGCCGAGTCGGATGGCCAGCAGGCGCTCAGTGGAGGAGACCTGGGATGGCGCAAGACCGGACAGCTGCCGTCGTTTTTCACCAATGTCGTGGGCCAGCTGGAGCGCGGCCAGGTCAGCGAGCTGATTCGCAGCCCCAGCGGGTTCCATATCGTCAAGATCATGGACATTCGCGGTGAGGAACGCCATCTGATCAAACAGACCCACGCCCGGCATATTCTGCTGCGCACGGATGCCCTGGTCTCCGAAGCCGAAGCGGAAAACCGCTTGCGCCAGCTGCGCGAGCGCGTCGAGCAGGGCGAGGATTTCGCCACCCTGGCGCGCTCCCATTCCCAGGACCCGGGCTCCGCAAGCGAAGGCGGCGACCTTGGCTGGGTCACCCCCGGAGAAATGGTGCCGGAATTCGAACAGGCCATGGACCAGCTGGGAAACGGCCAGATCAGCGAGCCGGTGCAGAGCCGCTTCGGCTGGCATCTGATACAGGTGCTGGCGCGCCGCGAACACGACGATACCGCCGAGTACCGGCGCAACCGCGCGCGTGAATCCATTCGTCAGCGCAAAACCGATGAAGAACTGGAGATCTGGCTGCGGCGCCTGCGCGACGAATCCTATGTCGAGTACATTGTCGACGAATCGTGATCCCGAGAATCGCCATTACCGCGGGTGAGCCCGCCGGGATCGGGCCTGATCTGTGTATTGCGGTCGCACAGCAGCATTTCGACGCTGAACTCGTGATCATCGCGGACCCGCAACTGCTGCAGCAACGTGCCGCGCTGCTGCAGCAGAAGCTTGCCCTGTCACCCTACCGGCCTGCAAGCGCGCCCCGAGCCGGGCAGGTTTCGGTAGCGCCGGTACAGCTGCGGGCAGCGGCTGAGGCCGGCAAACTGAACAGCGAAAACGCGGCCTATGTGCTGGAAACCCTGGACTGCGCGATACGGGGCTGTAACGACCGTTCCTTCCAGGCCATGGTAACGGCGCCGGTGCACAAGGGCATCATCAACGACGCAGGGATCGCCTTTACCGGCCATACGGAATACCTGGCGGAGAAGACCGGCGCCGCGACTGTGGTGATGATGCTGGCAACCCCCGGCCTGCGCGTGGCGCTGGCCACTACCCACCTGCCGCTGGCACAGGTGCCCGCGGCCATTACGCGCGATCGTCTTGAGGCCGTGCTGCGCTGTCTGCACGCAGAACTCATAGACAAGTTTGCCATTGCCGATCCGCGTATCCTGGTTGCCGGCCTCAATCCTCATGCAGGGGAAGGCGGCCATCTGGGCCACGAGGAAATCGATGTCATCGAACCGGTGCTTGCCGCGCTGCGTGCACAGGGTCTGCGGCTGTCCGGCCCGCTGCCGGCCGACACCCTGTTCACGCCGCCCTGCCTGGCCCGGGCCGACGCCGTGCTCGCCATGTACCATGACCAGGGACTGCCGGTGTTGAAGCACATGGGCTTCGGCCGTTCCGTAAACATCACCCTGGGCCTGCCGATTGTGCGCACGTCCGTTGACCACGGCACAGCGCTGGAAAAAGCCGCTAGCGGCGCGGCCGATGCTGGCAGCCTGGTGGCGGCCATTGAAGCGGCAATTGAAATGGCTGCATGAAGCACCGCGCACGCAAACGCTTCGGCCAGAACTTCCTGCACGACCCCGTCATTGTCCGCCGTATTATCAGCGCAATAAATCCGCAACCGGGCGAACGACTGGTGGAAATCGGTCCCGGCCAGGGCGCGATTACGCTGCCGCTGCTCAGGGCTTGCGGGGAACTGCATGTCATCGAGCTGGACCGCGACCTGGTTCAACCCCTCGCCGACCAGGCCCGGGACATCGGAAAGATCGTCATTCACCAGCAGGATGCGCTGCGTTTCGACTTCTCCGGCCTGACCGATGACGTCGGGCTTCGGGTGGTCGGCAACCTGCCGTACAACATCTCCACGCCCTTGTTGTTTCACTTAATCGACCAGTCTGACTATATTCAGGACATGCACTTCATGCTGCAGAAGGAAGTTGTCGATCGACTCGCCGCCGCACCGGGCGGCAGCGACTACGGGCGCCTGTCGGTCATGATCCAGTACTACTGCCGGGTGGAACCGCTGTTCCGCGTCGGCCCCGGCGCCTTCCGGCCGGCTCCCAAAGTGGAGTCGGCGTTCGTGCGACTGATACCCCATGCGCAGCCGCCGGTCACGGCCACCGATATCGGGTGTCTGGAGATACTGGTCAGACAGGCGTTCTCGCAGCGCCGCAAGACGCTGCGCAACAGCCTGAAGGGGCTGCTGAGCGCCGATGAAATCATGCACACAGGAACAGCCCCGGGGGCGCGACCTGAAACCGTTAGCCTGCACCAGTATGTGGCACTGGCTGACCGGCTGGCCGCCAACCGGCAACGGGCCATTGAGGAGTGAACAGCATGCCAGGTTATTCGCACATACTGCTGGCCGTCGATTTCTCCCCCAGCGCGGAGGCCGTGGCCGGCAAGGCGTTAGAGCTCAGCCAGGCGTTTACAGCCAAACTCAGCCTGATCCATGTGGTCGAATTCGTACCCGTCGACCTTTCCAATGAACTGGTACTGCCACAAGCCGCCGAAATCGACCAGGAGCTGCTGCAGGTTGCCGAGCAGCGACTCAGAGAACTGGCGGCGCGGATTGGCACTCCAGAGTGCCCCTGCATCGTGGTGCAGGGCAATACCCGCCGTGAGATTCTGCGAGTTGCGGAGGAAAACCAGGTCGACTGGAACGTACTGGGCAGCCATGGCCGGGAAGGGATCCAGTTGTTGCTCGGGTCTACGGCCAATGCGGTCTTACACGGCGCGCCCTGTGACGTGCTCGCGGTGCGGGTAACAGACTAGTGAGAACGGACGCTGTTACCAGCGCTTTTGCAGAAACAGGTAAGGTCCAGGCGCATCGGTACCGAAGCTGCCCACCCGGTTGTCACCGCCGGCCCGCAGGCTGAGCTGGTCGCGTTCCGGAAGCGCGGTGGACAGGCGCAGGGACGGGCCGTGATTACCGAAGGGATGCGACAGCCTCAGGCCTTCGCCCTCAGAATCGACACGAATCCTTGGCTTCCAGTTGTTGAGTTTGGCCGCCAGATCGAGACTCCAGACCGCTCGCAGCCACTGCTCGGTCCATGAACGCTGCTGGGAGACCGCTTTTTCCGGGGCCCCCGACTTCGGCGGCTCTGCCGCCTGGGTGACACTGATCAGAAGAAGACTCAATCCTGCCAAAGACGTCAGCAATATCATCCGATTGGGTCTGCTGCTGCGCTTTAGCCTGATACTCATAGGACCACCGCTCTGTTCATGTGGCAGGTACCTTGCGGTACGCCTTTATAGTTATCCTTTGCACGCGGCGTGACTGTTATCCCGGTCACAGAATCGGGCTTTCCCTCCCCACTCCACAGCTCCTGCTGCACTATGAGCTAGCGGCAGCTGCGGGAAGAGCTTTAGCCCGTAAATCTCACCAGCCGGCCAACGGCTACCCGGTGAGATTTCCGGGCTAGCTGTAGCAGAAATCCCGCGCAACAGCACCGCGCGCCACTGTGCACCGTGGCCCCAGGCATGATACTTACTGATTTTTTATGGCAAAAACGAACTGCCGCGGCCCGGCACGGACGCCTCGGCCGGTAACGCAGGGACAACCAGGACCGGGTTCAGAACAAACCGCAACGCCTCAGGGCGCAGCGCTCCGGTAACCGGCATCGACCCAGCAGCGTGGCAGCGGCTCGCCGGACGGGAACTCCAGCTGAGCCTTGTCGAAACTTGCCGGGTCCTGCAACTCCTCCCCGGCATGGAAGCGGCCTTGCAGCTGGGCGCTGCAGGGATCCACCATCGCCCCAACATCCAGGACCTCTACCAGATCACCGCTGTTCTTGTCTCTCAGGTACATGGCGTTCTCCCAAACAATCGACATTCCTGGGCTAAATATAGACCCAAACGCCGGGCTGCGCCTTTCCGTCAGCTTTTGCGCGGGTTCTCTATACCTGCTGTAACAAACCACGTATCCTTAAAAAAATTCCTTTCAGCATTACCGCAGAGCAATCTCCATGGCCAGCGACAGCTACAACATCAAGGTCGACGTCGAAACCCAGTACGTTGAGGAACAGTCTTTACCGCAACAGGACCGCTACGTATTTGCCTATACCATTACCATCCGGAACCAGGGAACGGTGCCTGCACAACTCCTGACCCGCCACTGGGTCATCACCGATGCCAATAACAAGGTGCAGGAAGTCAAGGGCGAAGGTGTGGTCGGTGAGCAGCCGCATCTCAAACCGGGCGAGCAGTTCCGTTACACCAGTGGCACCATGCTGGAAACGCCGGTCGGCAGCATGAAAGGCAGTTATCAGATGATTGCCGACGACGGTGTGGAATTCGACGCCGAGATTCCGGTGTTCACGCTTTCGATTCCGCGCACCCTTCACTAGCCCGCGTATCCTGCCGGGCCGCGATGGAACCGCATGGCCGACTGAGGTAGCAAGAATCATGTTCACAAGGCAGGAACCGGCGCGTTTCCCAGCAAAGCCTGTCCCCGCGAGACACGTGGGCTGAGCGATGGCGGTATACGCCATTGGCGACGTGCAGGGTTGTTTCGACGAGTTGCAGGCCCTGCTGGACAAAATCAGCTTCGACCCCCACCACGACACCCTCTGGTTTGCCGGCGACCTGGTGAATCGCGGACATAAGTCGCTGGAAACTCTTCAGTTTCTTCATCATATCAATGCGGTCGTGGTGCTGGGCAACCATGACCTGCACCTGCTGGCTTCGGCGCATATTCCCAAGTATCGCAAGCACAAGGACACCTTGCACCAGGTCATACACGCGCCCGATGGCGGGCGGCTGCTGGACTGGTTGCGCCACCAGCCCCTGCTGCACCACGATCACCACAACGGCTACACCCTGATTCACGCCGGCCTCCCGCCGCAGTGGGATCTGGACACGGCAAAACGCTGCGCCGCGGAAGTCGAAAAGGTGCTGCGCGGCAAACGCTATGTGGAATTCCTGGGCGAGATGTACGGCAACCACCCCAACCTGTGGTCGGAATCTCTCGACGGCTGGGAGCGCCTGCGTTTTATCACCAACTGTCTAACGCGGCTGCGATACTGCGACACCAACGGACACCTGGCGCTGGAACAGAAAGGACCACCCAGAAGTCAGCCGCGTCATTTGAAGCCCTGGTTCGAATGGCCGCACCGCAAGAGCCGCGACATGAAGATCCTGTTCGGTCACTGGTCGACGCTCGGCGCTTACGACGCGCCCGGCCTTCACGCGCTGGACACGGGGTGTCTGTGGGGCGGATCACTGACGGCGCTGCGCCTGGACCATGACCCGCCGCAACGCATCGAACTCGATTGCCCCGGAGTGCGCAAGCCGGGACGGAGCTGAGCGCGGCAGCCGTAACTGCACGCTCGTCTGGCGGCTTACACCCAGGCCAGCGACGTTTTCCGGTCCTCAGCCGGACACTCGCTGCAAGGTCACGAAGTCATAGTCGTACTGGTTTTTTTCGTCGGCGCGGTGGGATTCACGTTCCAATTCGCGCCACTGCTGTGGCTCGATGTCCGGAAACAGCGTGTCCCCGTCCACCTCCGCCCGGATCAGGGTCAGGTACATCCGCTCCGCCCGCCCGAGCGCTTCCCGATACAGTTCCGCACCGCCAATGACCATCACCTCGGCGTGCCCCGCGCCCGCCTCCAGGGCCTGTTCAAGCGAGTGCACCACTTGGCAGCCCTGCGCGCGATAGTCGGGATCGCGCGTCACTACGATGTTGCTGCGCCCCGGCAGCGGTTTTCCGATCGACTCGTAAGTCTTGCGCCCCATGATCACCGGCTTGCCCATGGTGACCGATTTGAACCGCCTGAGGTCCGCCGGAAGCCGCCAGGGCAGGCGGTTTTCGCGGCCGATGACGCGGTTCTCGGCCAGCGCGGCAATGAGCGCAATGCGCGTCACACCGCCACCGGCGCCTTGATATGCGGATGCGGCTCATAACCCAGCAGCTCGAAGTCCTCGAAGCGGAACGTAA
>CBDTYI010000163.1:0-6357 GCA_965364565.1 uncultured Gammaproteobacteria bacterium
GAGTGAAGACCAAGCCAGGACGAGCGAGAAACCGCCAGAACCGGGATAGGCCAACGGCGAAAAGCCGAGTGTCAATTTTCGAAATGGGTGCCTTCGTCACTATTTCTTCACTTGTTCCGTCTGTTACCGGACAGCCGTTGGTCGGCTGGTGAGATTTCCGGGCTAGTGCAGCGCGACTTTGTAGAGGTCCCACATCGGCAGGAAGATGCCGGTCGCCAGCAGAAACACCAGACCGGCCAGGGCGACGGTCAGGGTCGGCTCGATCGATGCACTCAGTTTGCCGATGGCATAATCGACTTCGTCGTCGTAATAGTCGGCGATTTCCTGCAACAGCTCGTCGGTGGCGCCCGACTCTTCACCGACCTGGATCATTTGCAGCACCAGGGGATCGAAGATGCCGCTGCTCGCGGCCGTGTGACTAAGGGCTTCACCACGCTCGATGCCGTCGCGCATCGCCAGGATGCGCTCCTCCACGAAGTCGTTGTCCAGGGCACGCCCGACCACTGACAGGCCGGTTACGATGGGTATACCGGAACGCTGTACCAGCGCAAACAGGCGGCTGAAACGAGCCAGCGTTGCCTGGTAAAGCACGCCGCCAACCAGAGGCAGGCGCAGTTGCAGCTTGTGCCATTTATAGCGGCCGGTCTCGCTGTGCAGGTAGAAGCGCAGGCCCATGACCAGCGCTACGATGCCCACCAGCAGGATCTGCCAGTGATTGACGGTGACATCAGACATCGCCACCAGTATGCGTGTAGGCAGCGGCAGGTTGGCGCCGAATTTCTCAAAGATAGCCGCAAACGCCGGCACTACGAACACATTGATTACCACCACTGCCACCAGAATGGCGGTGATGACAAACAGGGGATAGCGCATGGCGGATTTGATCTGGTCGCGGGTCTTCTTTTCCCGTTCGAGATAGATGGATAGCTGGCGGAATACCTGTTCCAGTTGACCGCTGGTTTCGCCCACGCGCACCAGACTGATATAGAACACGGAAAACACTTTCGGGTACAGCGACAAGGCGCTGGACAGATCACGCCCTGCCTCCAGACTTTCAATCACGCCGCCAAGTGTTTTGGCCAGAGTCCGGTTACGGGTGTTCCGGGTCAGTCCGTGCAGGGCGCTCAGAATCGGTACTCCCGCTTTCAGCAGGCTGTGCATCTGGCGGCTGAACTGAATCAGGTCGACGAGCTTGACTTCGGGTGGAAACAGATCGCCCAGATCGGTCCGCATCCCGACCCGCTCCTCGAGCGGCTGGATGTCGATCGGCGTAAGCCCGCCTTCAATCAGTCGGGTTGCCGCCAGATCGGTGCTGCCGGCCTCGATCACCCCTTCGATGGCGTCACCACGCTGACCGCGTGCTTTGTACTGGAAAGACGGCATCGTGCTATTCCACTGTACCGCTCAGGCGCATCGCCTCGGCGAGACTGGTAATGCCCTGGCGGGCAAATTCGACAGCGTTGTGCACCAGCGGGCGATAGCCGCGCTGCGCGCGCGCCGCGTTTTCGAATGCGGCCGGATCGTTGCGCCGCAGCGCGTCTGCGAGTGTGTAATCGATTTCCAGCAACTCGTAGACACCGAGGCGACCACGATAACCGGTGTGGTTGCACTGATTGCAGCCGGTACCCTCGCTGAAACCCTCCAGGGACGCGTTTTCACCCAGTACGCTGTGGACCCACGCCTGTTCGCTGGGATCGAGCTGCTTCGGGCTGCTGCAGGTCTCGCAGGTGCGGCGCACCAGCCGTTGTGCCAGTATGGCCTGCACCGAAGCGGCAACGAGGTAGGGTTCAAGACCCATATCGATCAGACGCATGGCGGTGCTGACGGCATCGTTGGTGTGCAGCGTCGACAGGACCAGGTGTCCGGTCAACGCGGCGCGCAGCCCGATTTCACCGGTCTCCATGTCGCGCATTTCGCCGACCAGAATAATGTCGGGATCGAGGCGCAGGGCCGTACGCAGTACGCGCGCAAAGCCGAGATCGATGCGGTGGTTCACCTGCACCTGGTTGATCCGCGGCAGCTGGTACTCGACCGGATCTTCAACCGTAATGATTTTCTTCTGCGGCTTGTTCAATTCCGCCAGCGCACCGTAAAGGGTGGTGGTCTTACCGCTACCGGTCGGTCCGGTTACCAGGACCAGGCCGTGGGGCCGGTGAATCATGGTGCGAAAACGCCTGATGATGTCATCGGACATCCCCAGCTGGTCCAGCTTGCGCACCGCGGAGCCGTGGTCGAGCAGACGCATGACCACCGCCTCGCCGGTCTGGGTGGGAATGGTCGCCAGGCGCACGTCGATGCTTTTGTCGAGTACCCGCAGGGTAAAGCGCCCGTCCTGCGGCAGGCGTTTTTCCGAGATATCGGCTTCCGCCATCAACTTCAGGCGCGATACAACCGCCGCCGCGATGCGTCTGTCGTCCATGATGGTTTCATGCAGTACACCATCAATGCGGCGGCGGATGCGCAGCACATCTTCATCCGGTTCGATGTGAATATCCGAGGCGTCGGCCCTTACCGCTTCCTCGAATACGGTCTGTATCAAGCGCACCACCGGTGCGTCACTCTGACTGCTGCTGACCGAAAGGCTGCGCAGATCGAAAGCGTTTTCCGCCAGGTCCTGGCCGACCTCGTTGGCCAGACTGCGCAACTGGTCGGCGTGCTGGTAGAGACGATCGATATTGTGCAGCAGATCGCTTTCCTTGACACAGGCGATCTGCACCGTTGTCTTCAGGATGCGCACCAGTTCGTCGAAGGCAAAAATGTCGGTCGGGTCGCCCATACCGACCAGCAGGCCCTGCGCGGTCTCCTTGAGAACCAGTGCGCGATAGCGCCGGGCGTGGGTTTCCGGCAGGCGTCCGACCAGCTCCGGATCCAGTTCGAAGCGCGACAGGTCGACGTAGGGAATATCGAGCTGCTCCGAGAGCAACCTGAGCAGCTTGTCCTCATCGACAAAACCGTTTTCTATCAGTACCCGGCCGAGTTTCCTGCCGCTTTTCTTCTGTTCGGCGAGCGCCGCCTGCAGTTGTGCCTCGGAGATGATTTTCTGCTCGACCAGCAGGTCACCGATGCGTACCCGCTTTCTCTGCATGTTTGCAGCCATGGTCATCCACCTTCCCTGTTTTGCAGTGCCTGCACGCGTTGCTCGACGTACTCGCGGACCGACCCGCTCACTTGCAGCCGGGCAGCGCGCTGATAGGCCTGCAAAGCCTCGCGCGGTTCCTGGTTGTGCTCCCGGGCAATCGCGAGGCCGGTCCACCAGAGTGCCTGGTCGGGTTGCTGACGCAGCGCATTTTCATAGGCGCCGGCCGCTTCGGCGTGGTTGCCCATGCGGTGCAGCAGCGCTGCCCGCAGAGCTTCGATTTCTGCATCGGGAGGCACGCCGGCAAGTACGTCCAGAGCAGTCTGCAGGGCGCCTCGTTCAGCGAGCAGCTGCGCGTAGGGTTGCGCCAGAGCGCTTGCCTGAGAATCGATCGCGAGACCTTCGCCGAGCAGGCGTTCGGCGGCATCGCTGGCCTGCCGTGCCACCAGCAGAGATGCCAACTGGGTGCGCGCCTCCGCGTGTGCGGGCAATACTTTCAGGGTCTGCTCGAGCAGGCGTTCCGCGCGTTGCCAGTTCTGCTCGGCCAGAGCGCGCTGGGCCTGGGCAAAGTGCTGCTCCGCGCTCTGTTCGGGGCTCAGAGTCTGGACCGGCTGCGGCGGCTGAGCGACCGCCGGTTCCAGGGCCGCTGACGCCACCACGGGCACCGCCGCCGGCTGCTTCACCATGCTGGTTAGCGTCGCCGCCGAGTCGCGGTCCGCCTTGATCGGCGGGGCAGGCGCCGCGGGTTCGGCGGCTTTGATGATTTTGACCGCGCCGGTGTCCACGGGCAGGCGGGGTGCGGCGCGGACGCTGGAGCGTGAACGCGGGGTCGGCTCTGGCAGTGTCAAGGGTGCCCATTCGGCGCCACTGATGTGGTCCGGATTGGTTTGGCTCTTCTGTACGCTGATCAGGCTCAGCAGGGCTCCAGCCAGCAGCGCCAGGGCGATAGGAGCGAGCCGGTGGTGCCGCACTACGGGCCGTGGTCTGACCGCGCCGATGGCCTGGCTTGCGAGCACCGGGCCGTTAGCGGCGCTGCCACTTCTGGCATCCAGGTCTCTCAGCATCTGGTTGATCAGGCTCATGGTGCGTAGGCGTATATCAGTCCCGCGCTGGTGAGCGCGATCACTCCGGCCAGGCCCGAAGCCAGCGCCAGCCAGCCTGGTTTGCGCTGGCGTGCATCTTCTGTGTCGGCGGTCGCGCGCGCGACATGCGCAACACCGACCCTGCTGTCACCAGCACCGTAGGCAGCCATCAGTGCCTTATGGCAGAGGAGATTGACCAGGCGCGGAATGCCGCCGCTGCTGCGGTGCAGGCGCCCGACAGCCGCTTGGGAAAACAGCGCCGCACCCTGGTGCCCGGCGACCTGCAGTCGGTGCTGTACATATTCCCCGAGCGTACGCCGACTCAGCGGCTGCAGCCGATAGGAAAAGGCTATACGTTGGCGCAGCTGGCGCAGGTCGCGCCGGGCGAGTCGTGCGTCGAGTTCCGGCTGCCCGAACAGCACCACCTGCATCAGCTTGCGTTTCTCTGTCTCCAGATTGGTCAACAGACGCAGCGCCTCGAGAGTCTCGTCCGGCATGGCCTGTGCTTCGTCAAGCAGCAGCACCACGCGCTTATCGGCGCTACTGAGTTCGACCAACCGGTCGGTAATCAGCTTCAGCAGCCGGTGCTGGCCGATGTTGCGCGCGAACGCAATGCCCAGCTCCTCAGCCAGCGCCATGCGCAACGCGGTCGGATTGAGGAAGGGATTCGGCAGGTAGGCGGTAACAAAGCTGTCATCGACCAGATTGAGCAGTTTTCTGCACAGCAGTGTTTTGCCCGTACCGACCTCCCCGGTTACCTTGATAAACCCTTCGCCCGCCTGCAGCGCCACTAGCAGCACGTTGAGCGCTTCCTGGTGACTGCCATGACTGAAAAAAAACTCGGTATCAGGTGTCAGCGTGAAGGGCGCTTCCCTGAGTCCGAAATGTTGCAGGTACATGACGCGGGCTCCTTACACCTCAGGGCCAGTCCGGGTGCTGGATGGAGTTGAAGCGCCGGGTAGCGCCGCCGACTTCCTGTGCCCATACGCGGCCGCTGTCCACCAGTATCGGGCGCAACAGAATCACCAGTTCGGTTTTGGTGGATATTTTCTGGGTGTGGCGGAACATGTGTCCGACTACCGGGAGGTCGCCGAAGAACGGCGTCGACGCGACGCTGTCGCGCACCAGGTCCTGCATCAGGCCGCCAATCACCACAACCTGGGCGTTGTCGGCGCGGATGATGGTGTCCGATTCGCGAATGGTGCTCTTGGCGAGCGGTACCCTGAACTGGCGATCGGCGCTGTCATCGCTGCTGTCGCCCGACACCTGGGCTGACAGAACTCCGATGTCCTTGGTGTCGGCGCGCACTTCGCTGATAGCCGGGTGCACGTGCAGGGTAATGCTGCCGTCGCTGTCGATCTGCGGCGTTACATCCAGTGCCACGCCGGAGAAGAATGGCGTGAGCTGGACATCCGTGCTGCGGTTCGACACCCCGGAGGTGGTGTCGGTTTCGACATCGATGTCGGTAACGAAATACTCGTCGGTTCCGACTTTAATGATCGCCTTCTGGTTGTTGACCGTGGACACCCTGGGGCTGGACAGCACCTGCACATTGCCCTGGGTCTTGAGCAGCTCGATGAGGGTGTTGAAATCCCCGATGTGTGCCTGCAATGCAAAGACACCGCCGAAGCCCGTTGCCGCATTGGTCAGACCAAGATTTTCCAGTGGAACCAGCGCGCCGGCCAGTTCCGAGACGCCATCCTGGAAGATGGTGCCGCCGCCGGTCTGACCGATCTTGATCTGTTTATTGCCGTTCTCGATGAGCGCATTCCAGTTCACCCCGGTCTGGAAGCCGTCGTTGAGCTCGACCTCCAGTATCTTGGCTTCGATAATGACCTGGCGGCTGACCGAGCTTTGCAGCGTGTCAAGATAGTGTTCGATGTCCAGCAGTTCACGCGGCATGGCGCGTACCAGCACCGTGCCCGACAACCGGTTTGCTACCACCTTGCGCCCCTCTTCCTCGCCGATGATCATTTTCAGCGAAGTCTCCAGATCGGCCCAGAAATCCGCATCGGTGCGGGTAGTGACCTGAGCGCCGGAAAAACTGGCGCTGCTGCCGTTGCCGGTCTCGCCAGTGTTTGCCCCGGACCCCGATCTGCCCGAGTTCTGCTCGTCGTCATCGTTGCCCGCGGAGCCGCCGCTGTGGGCCTGGCTGACCTGACCGGAGCTGACCCGGGTACGCGATCCGCCCTGGCGCTG
>CBDTYI010000164.1:0-6345 GCA_965364565.1 uncultured Gammaproteobacteria bacterium
TCGCTTCCGGTGGTATCCACGTCTGGCACATGCCGGCGCTGGTCACCATCTTCGGCGACGACTCCGTGCTGCAGTTCGGCGGCGGTACTCTGGGTCACCCCTGGGGCAACGCGGCCGGCGCCTGCGCCAACCGTGTCGCGCTGGAAGCCTGCGTGCAGGCCCGCAACGAAGGCCGCGCTGTCGAGAAGGAAGGCAAGGAAATCCTTACCGCCGCGGCTCAGCACTCGCCCGAACTGAAGATCGCCATGGAAACCTGGAAAGAGATCAAGTTCGAGTTCGACACCGTTGACAAGCTGGACATCCAGAACAAGTAATCTGTTGCAGAGACGAACGCACGCGCGACACTGTCGCGCGTGCCCGGACTGAAGCCTACTATGAAAGGAAATTGATATGGCCGTAGAAGCTTATAAAGCCGGCAAGAAATACGAAACCTTCTCCTATCTGCCGTCGCTGAACGCCGACCAGGTGCGTCGCCAGATCGCCTACGCGATCAGCCAGGGCTGGAACCCGTCGGTTGAACACGCCGAGAAAGGTGCCACCCAGCGTGTGAACTACTGGTACATGTGGAAGCTGCCGCTGTTCGGCGAGCAGTCCATTGACACCGTGCTGGCCGAAATCGAGGCCTGCCACCGCGAATTCCCGGATCACATGGTGCGCTTCGTTGCCTATGACAACTACGCGCAGAGCCAGGGTACCGCCTTCGTGGTGTATCGCTGAGACAAGGCGAGATGACGCCGGACGCGTGCGTCCGGCGTCGGGCAGTAATCGGAAAGCAACTCCAGATTAATGTTTGCCAGGGTCACGGTTGTGGCGCCCAGGGCGCGGCGGCCGGGGCAGCGGCAAACCCGATGAATCACGAGGTAAGTGATGACACAGGCCACCGATAGCACGGCCAGCGCGACCCTCTCGGGTCGTGAACTGGCCCTGAAGCGTCGCAAGGCGATGGCGCTGCACGGCAAGACCGGCACCGCCAAAGCTGCGACCAAGAGCAGGCCGTCCGCCCAGCGCGTGAATCCGGCGCCCGCCGCCGCGGTGAGCACGCCGGCTGCAGCGTCCTCAGGCACGGCGGCGCCCGCCGCGGCTTCGAGTGACGCGTCAGTGGTGCAGGCGCAGAGTTTTGTGTCCAGCGGACGCAGCGCCAGTCGTGCGCGTCGCCAGGCCATGAGTCTTTCGGGTAAGGCGGCGCTGGGGTCGACCAGCTCGCGTCCCACCGGCCGTGTGCGCCCGCAGAAGGCGGCGGCCATGAGCGCGGCAGCGCCGGCCCCGGCGGCAGACGCCGAAACGGCACCGGCCGCGGACACCGCGAAAAAGGGTTGTGGCTGCGGTTGCAACGGCACCAGGGCCAGTTGCGATACCGGCGCCGCCGAAAGCAGCGCGGCTGACAGCAGTGCCGGCGTCATGCCGGCCGCCAGCAGTTCGAGCGCGGCAAGTGTCATCCCCGCCAAACAAGTCAATGCGCCGACCGGTCGCGCCCTGGCGCGTGCCCGCCGCGCGGCCCTGTCGCAGGACGGCAAGTCCGGTCTCAAGCGTGTCGCCCAGGCGACCAAAATCGCGTCGACCATGCCGGCCCAGAACTGGGAAGCGGCCATCAGTCGAGGCGCGACCGGGCGCCAGGTCGCCATGCAGCGTCGCCTGGTGCAATCGCTGACCGGCAACAGCAGTACCAAGCCGGCCGCCGAGAAGCGTCCCAGTGGCCGCATGCGCGCCCGCCTGGAAATTCCCGCGCCGCCCAAGGTCGAGGAAGGTCATACCCTGGCCGGCCGCGGCGTCACCGGCACCATGGTGGAGCGCAGCAAGAAAGTGACCGGCAACGAGCCCGGCTCCTGCCGCGCCATCACCGGTACCGAGTACATCGGTGCGGAGCAGTACGATACCCTGTGCGCCACCCGGCCCGAGCCGACCCCGAGCAAGATCAGCGTCAGCCAGACCAGCCGCGAGCGCAAGGTGACCGGCACCTCGGTGAACCGTGCCGGCAACGTCACCGGTAACGAACCCGGCTCCTGCCGCGCCATCACCGGTACCGAGTACGCCAGCAAGGAACAGTTCGAGACCATTTGTTCCACGACTCCGGCACCGGCGCCGAGCAAGATCAGCGTCAGCCAGACCAGCCGCGAACACACCGTGACCGGGACCTCCGTCGACCGTTCCGACAAGGTTACCGGCAACGAACCCGGTTCGAAGCGTCCCATCACCGGCACCGACTATGTGAAGCCCTCCAACGGGGGTGCGGCGCCCGACAAGGTCGACCTGAGCCATACCAGCCACGGCAAGACCGTGACCGGCACCTCCGTCGGCCACGGCAGCAAGATCACGGGCGACGAGCACGGCGCCTGCCGCGGTGTGACCGGTACCGAGTACCTGTCTTCGGAACAGTTCCAGGTCTGCAGCACCTCGGCGCCGCAAACCCCGCGCAAGGTGAGCGTGATGTCCTCGCGCGGCGAGCAGCCGGTGTCCGGCACCGCCGTGGACCGTACCGGGAAGGTCACCGGCAACGAGCCCGGTTCCTGTCACGCCATTACCGGTTCGCAGTACTACAACACCGACAGTGAACTGTGCGCGGTGTCCGGCCCGGAGAAAGTCGCGAGCATGCAGACCCTGGGCGGACGCACCGTGACGGGATCGGAGGTTGGCCGCAGCCCAAAAACCACCGGTGACGAGGCAGGTGGGTGCAAGCCCGTCACCGGTACCGATTACATCGGCGCAGATCAGCAGGCCGCTGTCTGTGACGTAAGCACCCCGGTCGCACCCGTCGCCAAGGTCGCGGTCGATACCACCTGGCGCGGTCAGCCTGTCACCGGCAGTTACGTGGGTCGTTCCACCCGCGTCACCGGCGACGAGTTCGGCGGTTGTTCGCCGATCAGCGGCACGCCGTACATCGGTCGCAACCAGTACAGCAATTTCTGTGCAGCACCGGCGCAGGAAGCGCAGGAAGCGCGCATCAAGACCAGTGCGCTGATCCCGGCCACCGCCGTGACCGGCGACCGTCCGGGCGCCGGCGGTTCGGTGATGACCGGCGACGAACGCGGCGCCTGCGAAGTCGTCAGCGGCACGCCCTATGTCGGCGCCGACAACATGGAGACGCAGTGCGCCACCAGCAACCGTTTCGTGTCGCGTACTTCCACCTGGGTGGAGCCGCCGCGTCCTCCGGCGCCGGTCGAGTTCAGCATTATCAGCCCGGCACGGGCCGCACAACTGCGGTCTTACGAAGGCGTGACCGGCACCGGCTACAGCAGCGAGCGCATCACCGGGCCGGTGAACAAGGCCGGCGGCCTGATCACCGGCACCCCGGAGTTCCGCCATCGCGACGCCGGAACGCAGCAGGGTGCGCAGGAAGAAGTCATTGCCGCCGCCCGCCGCCTGACCGGCGAGGGCAGCCAGGCCGGCCGCCAGATCACCGGTGATGCCTGGAACGCCATGAGCCGGGTGACCGGTACCGAGGGTGCTTCCAGCCAGGCACGCAATCCGTCCGAGCGCGGCACTCCGCGCGGCGCCGGGGCCAATGCCGCGCGATTCCGCGAGGAAGTCGAACCGGCGCAGGTGCCGGCCAGCCGCATCACCGGCTCGGCCGGCAATGCGGGCGGCGGCGCCCTGGTGACGCTGTCCGGCGGTGCGCGCGGATAAGGGGCTATAGAGGACGCACTCGGTGAACACGCGCAAACGACTCGCTGCCATGCGTACTGCCGAACTCCGCCAGGCGGCGGAGCTCGACAATCCCGCATGCGTGATCGGTCCGGGGGAGAGCTGCGAGCACGCCCTGGTCGATCAGGAGTTGAACCGTCGCCTGTACGCCTACGAGGAGACGGTGCGCGGTCGCTTCACGCCGATCGTCGATACGCTGAAAGCCATCTCTGCCTTCCAGCACGAACTGGACTTCGAATCCCGCGCCCAGCGCATCGCGCAGGACCGTCTGGGCTACGAACTGCCGGCGAGCCTGCTGGAAAACGCCTGGGTATCCGGCCTGGATCTGCGTGCCCTGCACTCCTACTGCATTTTCCGCAGCTTCAAGGAGTGCATCGTCAATACCGACGCCGACCGGGCGCCGTGGCGCGACCGCATGATGATCGACGCGGCCTTCATTCGCGCCTGCGGTTATCACACGGTGGACGTCAGCCCCTGCGCCGACGGCCGCCTGCAGGGTCTGATGCCCTTCGTGTTCCGCGTGTCACCGGATGCGCCGGTGAACGTCAAGGCCTACGCCGGCGTGATGTTCGACGTCGAGGACGACGTGGCCGACTGGACCCAGCGCGAGTTGCTGCGCATCGCCGACAATGACCAGGGCAATTACCTGAAGATCGCGGTGTACCACTACAGCAGCTCCCGCCCCGGGGACCAGGGTTGTGCCGCACACGGCAGCAATGACGAAAAGGCCACCCAGGCGGCCGCTGACCGGCTGGCGGAAATGCGTGCCGCGATCGAGAACACCTTTGGCATCGGCGCCGCGCCCGACACGCTGCTGGTGGGCATGGACACCGATACCGACGCGCTGCGCGTGCACCTGCCGGACAACGAGAGCGGCAACTGCCCGCAGCGCTTTGTCGAAACCGCGAAGCTGTTCAACGACACGCTGGGCATGAGCAAGGCGGCGGCGAGCGAGGAGATCAGTCTGGCGGTGGCCGAGGCCGAGGCCGGTTGCGGTACCCAGCCGGGCATGCGCCAGTTCATCCTGCGCCTGCTGGAAGCCAATCTGTCGCAGATCCAGTACGTGATCCAGCATCACGCCGGGCGCTACGCCGTGATCGGCCACAACGAGCGCTTCATCTGCGCCGGCGAGGCGATGAGCGAACTGCAGCTGCGCAACAAGTTTTATTTCGCCCATCTCGACACGGTCGAGGAGGGCACGGCAGACATGGACGTCGGTATCAAGATCTTTACCGGGCTGAACATCAGCCGCGGGCTGGCGGTGCCGGTGCTGGTGCACTTCCACTACTCCTCGCGGGTGCCGGGTGCGCGCGAACGGGCGGTGCTGCGCTGCAAGCGCGTGCGCAAGGCAATCGAGGCACGCTACGCCAGGCTGCACGAGCAGGGACTGTTGCACTGCCAGATGGCGGTGAGCGACCTCGAGGGCAGCGAGCGCTGTACCTTTGTGGAAGACGATGCCCAGGTGGCGGGGCATTAGAAGGGTGATTCGCCGAGGCCGTATATGAGAATCATGAGAGTGGAAAAGACGCTGGTGTCGACCAACCGCATCAAGGAGATGGGTCATCGCCCACTGCTGGTCGTGATCGACAAGCCGGGTGGCACCCCGGCCGTGGCGGTGGACGCCGTGGGCTGCATCCCCGGCGACTGGGTGATCTGCGTCGGCTCCTCGGCCGCGCGTGAAGCGGCCGGCAGCAAGGAATATCCGAGCGACCTGACCATTGTCGGCATTATCGATCACTGGGAGGCGCAGGGCTGATGGAAATCATGCGCGTGGTTGATGATCTGGTGTGCACACGGCGCGTGCCGGGGCTCAAACTGTCCTCGCTGCGTGTACTGGAGAGGCTGACGGGCGGCTTTATCGTGGCGACCGATCCGGTGGGCGTTCCGGCAGGTAAATGGGTGTTCACCGCCAGTGGCAGCGCCGCACGCTGGGCGATGCCGGATGCGAAGACTCTGACCGATCTGACCATTTGCGGAATCATCGACAACTGGGAAGAGTGAGATCAAGTGTGCAAGGCGTACCTGTTTCGCCTTGGTGGTTTGTAAAGCGAGAGTTTTGATTATTTAAATCTGTTAGACGAAGGAGTAATGAAATGGCTGAACGTATGGGTATTGCCCTTGGCATGATCGAAACCCGCGGTCTGGTTCCCGCAATCGAAGCGGCTGACGCCATGACCAAGGCGGCCGAAGTCCGCCTGATTGGCCGTCAATTCGTTGGTGGCGGCTATGTGACCGTGCTGGTGCGCGGCGAAACCGGTGCCGTGAACGCTGCTGTTCGCGCCGGCGCCGATGCCTGCGAGCGCGTGGGTGACGGCCTGGTTGCCGCTCACATCATCGCCCGTGTACACAGCGAAGTGGAAGGTATTCTGCCGACCTCCCCGACTGCTTAATTCATTTTTTAACCGGCAAGCGTTCTTAAGTTAGGAGCAAGAAAATGGCAAACACCACTGGTATCGCCCTGGGCATGATCGAAACCCGCGGCCTGGTTCCCGCGATTGAAGCCGCTGATGCAATGACCAAGGCCGCCGAAGTGCGTCTGATTGGTCGCCAATTCGTTGGCGGTGGCTATGTGACCGTGCTGGTGCGCGGCGAAACCGGTGCTGTGAACGCCGCGGTTCGCGCCGGCGCCGACGCCTGCGAGCGCGTGGGAGACGGCCTGGTTGCCGCTCACATCATCGCCCGTGTGCACAGCGAAGTGGAAGGCAT
>CBDTYI010000165.1:0-6331 GCA_965364565.1 uncultured Gammaproteobacteria bacterium
AAACCACAGACGCATACGCGAAAATCGCATAACCGTTTATAAAATAGAGTGATTTATTGTTTGCGGGGGTCGCCGCGGCGCCGCAGAACCGGTTGGAAGGTTCCAACCCGTGATGCAAAATGTGTATTATAATTGACCGACTACGGTTAGAGAGTCCTGACAGTATGCGCAACGCCCGCAGGCCAGTACTGACCGCCCGACTCGCCGCACTGATGATGTTGTTTGCGGCGTCGGCTAAAGGCGCCGATGAGGTGGTGTTCGAGCGGCCCGAGTCCCTGCAGCCGGCGATCGCGTTCTGGACTCGCGTTTACAGTGAAGTGGACTCGCTGTCGGGGTTCATTCACGACAGCACTAACCTCGGTGTTGTCTACGAGACCCTGCAGTTCAACTGGTACGACAGCGCGCAGGTTCAGGATCAGCACATCGAAAAGGCGGTCCAGAGCTATCAAAGCGCGCTGCAGGTTCTGGCCAGCGGTAAGCGCACAGATCTGACCGCCCGCGAGCGAGAAGTCCTGGCGCTGTGGGGAGAGCAGGTCAGCCCTGCAACGCTGCAAGCCGCCGCCGAGCGTATCCGTTTTCAACGCGGGCAGTCGGACCGTATTCGCGATGGCATCGTGCGTGCGGGTGCGTGGGAGAACCGCATCCGCAGAATGCTGCGTGATGCCGGCCTGCCGGAGCAGCTGGCAGCCCTGCCGCATGTTGAATCTTCCTATAACCCGCATGTCGAGTCGCATGCCGGTGCCGTGGGCCTCTGGCAGTTCACGCTTTTTACCGGGCGCCACTATCTGCGTGTCGACAATGTGGTGGACGAACGCGTCGATCCGGTCAAGGCGACCGACGGCGCAGTGCGCCTGCTGAAGAAATATTACTCCAGGCTCAACAGCTGGCCTTTGACCATCACGGCTTACAACCACGGCTTGTCCGGCGTGCGGCGAGCCGTCCAGGAAACGGGCAGCACCGATATCGGCGTCATCGTGCAGAACTACTCCGGCCCGCGTTTTGGTTTCGCGTCACGCAATTATTACGCGGCGTTCCTGGCGGCGGCGGACGTGACCCGCGATTCAGATAAGCATTTCGGCCCGCTGGAGCGCCAGCAGCCGGACAACTACTGGGTCGTGAAGGTGCCCAGTTACATTCCGGTCGATGACCTTATCCAACAGCTGAAACTGGATATGGATGCCGTCAAGGCGCTCAACCCCGCTTTGCAGCACGCTGTCTGGAGTGGCAAGAAACATGTGCCGAAAGGTTATCCGCTGCGGCTGCCGGCGGCCACCAGAGACGCGACCATAACGGCACTGATGACCCGCGTGCAGGGTCACGAACAACAGGTCCCGGATCTGTTCTACCGGGTCAAAGCCGGTGACACTCTGTCGGAGATCGCGCTGCGGCACAACCACAGTGTTCGCGACCTGATGGCCCTGAATGAGCTGCAAAGCGAACACCGGATTCGCATCGGTCAGTCGCTGCGCCTGTCCAGTGCCGCACTGCCCGAGACGATCCAGATTGCGGCGATGGAGACGGTCCGGGACGATGGCGAGCCGCTGTTGTTGCCCGCCACAGACGGGTCCGCCGAGTCGGTTGCCACGACGCGTTGATTTGCGCCAGCGTCCGGTCACCGCAAGCACTGTAATGCGATGCTTCGCCGCCCTTCCTGTGGTGGACAATCAAACCCGAACAACTCCTGTTAATTGAGGCCATGCCCTACCAGAGTCTGTCCGCACTTCCGGAGAGCGTCAGGAAAAGCCTGCCCAGGCATGCCCAGGAAATCTATCTCGCCGCTTTCAACAATGCCTGGGACGAATACAGCGATCCCGGGGACAGACGCGGCGAGGCGTCGCGGGAGGAGACGGCGCACAAGGTTGCCTGGGCGGCGGTCAAACAGAAATACGAGAAGACGGGCGATAGATGGCAGCGCAGGAAGTGACGACGCGAAGCGGGCATTCGTGACGCCCTGGATACTGCTCGATAGTGCGCCGGTGCCCGGCAACGGCGGGGAGTTACGCCTGTACCGGCGCGGCGACGAATTCTCGATCAAGGTCGTCGGGCGCGGTGAACTCATGAACAGCCGCGTGCATGGATCGGAAGACGCGCTGGCCGAGCAGACCTGCGCCCGACTGGTAGACGGCGTTGCGCCGGAACTGCTGATCGGCGGCCTGGGTATGGGGTTTACTCTCGCCGCGGCGCTGCGACACCTGGGCGACCGGGGGCGGGTGGTGGTTGCTGAACTGCTTCCGGCGGTGGTGGTGTGGAACCGCGGACCGCTCGGTGCAGCGGCCGGTTATCCGCTCGAAGATGCGCGCGTGAGCGTGCACGAAGGCGATGTCGCCCGCGTTATGAAGCTCGAGCAGCAGGCCTTCGATGCCATCCTGCTGGACGTGGACAACGGCCCGGAAGGACTGACGCGCAGGCAGAACGACTGGCTGTATGGCATGAACGGTCTCAACGCTGCTTACGCGGCGCTGCGCCCGCGTGGCCTGCTGGCGGTATGGTCGGCGGGGCCGGATCCGCATTTTGTGCAGCGGCTGCGCAAGGTGGGGTTCGAGGTCGAGGAGCTGCGCGTGCGCGCCCATGGAAACAAAGGAGCGCGGCACATCATCTGGTTCGCCCGGCGCCCCTAGGGGTGGAGTATATGTATTGCCAGGCTGGCGCGCGGTGCTTAGCGGAATTCGAGCGCCAAAGTGATTCCGGGAGACAATATACTGTGCCCGTATTGCGAAGGGGAGTTTGATGGCAAATTCATTCGGTGATCAGTTTCTCAAGGCGGGTCTGGTAAACAAGACCCAGCTCAACAAGGCGAAAAAGTCGAAGAGCAGGCAGCAGAAACTGAAAGACAAGCAGAAGGTCGAGGTGGTCGATGAAGCGGCGCTGGCGGCGCGGCAGGCAGCGGCCGAGAAAGCGGCGCGCGATCGCGAGCTCAATCGCCGCCAGAAGGAAGAGGGCGAGCGCCGGGCGGTGCAGGCTCAGGTGCGTCAATTGATCGAATTGAACCGTTTGCCGCGTGGCGACGGCGAAGTGGGTTACAACTTCCAGGACGGCACCGCCATCAAGAAGATCTTCGTCTCGCCGGAGGTCCACGACAGACTGGCGCGCGGTCTGCTCGCCATCGCCAGGCTGGATGATCAATACGAAGTGATTCCGGCGGTCGTGGCGGAGAAGATCCTGCTCCGCGACGTCGCCAGCATTGTGAGCAATACAGTGTCTCGGCTCGAAGCGGGCGAGGACGATCCCTACGCGGATTACAAGGTCCCCGATGATTTGATGTGGTAGCTGCGAGAAAGGAGTGCAGGCGATGTAATCTCATCGCTGCGCTGCCGCTTTCCTGCTAAAGAACGCCTTGGTGTGGTCGTCAAATGAGGAGGAATTGATCCGCTGTTCTCGAGGGAGACACCAATGAAATCGAATTCGAACATCCTCGGACTCACCCTGGCGACCGCCCTTCTGGCCGGTTGCAGTGCCGGTCAGGTCGCGGTGCGCCCGGATGCCACCGCCAATATCCACACCGTCGCGCTTATTACGGTTTCCGAACCGCAGGCCTATGTCGCGCAGGACTTCGGTAATCCCGGCATGATGTTCGGCGCCGTGGGTGGGGCAGTGGCCGGTGCTTCTTCTGCCAACGCCGGCAAGAATCTTGATCAGATCGCCTCGGAAGCGGGTTTCGCGGCCGGCGATGCCCTGACCCGGTCGCTGCAGCAGCAACTTGCCGCTGCCGGCTATGAGGTCAAACTGATCAGTGTGCCGCGCGACAACGGTGGCAAGCTGCTGAAGAGCTACGACACGGTGGATGCCGCCGATGCCGACGCCATCCTGGATGTGGCGATTGAAAGTATCGGCTACGCCACCGAACACCCCATGTTCTCACCGCACTGGCGCCCGGCCGCCCAGGTGCATGTGGCACTCGTCGACAGCCGTACCCATAGCAGGCTTTACGGCGAAAAGTTCATGTACGGTTATCACAATCCGCTGATGTCCGGCACGGATCTGGAGGCACCGGAGACCTATCACTTCGAGAGCAAGGACGTGCTGTTTTCGGACAGCGCCAGACTGGTCGACGGCATGCAGGACAGCGTGGCGGCGGTGACCGGACAAATTGCGCAGAAGCTGAAGAAATAACGCGCAGCTCGTCTGCGTGCACAACAGGCCGCATCCGATGCGGCCTTTTTTGTTCCGGGACCGGTTCAGACCCGACTGAGGGTTTACAGCAACAGCTCTTCTTGAATGGGGTGATAGACGCTGGCGGCAGCGATAAGCGAGCCGGCGGTCAGCGCGGGGACCCCGTAGACTTCCGCGCTGACCCCATAGTCCTGCCGGATCTTTTGCAGCAACAGGTCGAAGTCTCCGTCGCCGGACAGCAGTACGACCGTATCGACGCTGGGTGCGATTTCCAGCACATCGATGGTAATGCCGACGTCCCAGTCACCCTTGGCGGAGCCGTCGCTGCGCTGGATATAGGGCTTGAGTTTGACCGCAAAGCCAATGTGTTTGAGGGCGTTCTGGAACTGCAGCTGTTTCTCGTCGCCGCGGTGAATGGCGTAAGCGATGGCGGAAACGATTTCTCCCTCGGCGCTGATGCGCTGCCACAGTCTGCGGTAATCGAACTGCCGCCCATAGGCCTGGCGCGTGGTGTAATAGATGTTCTGCACATCGACGAAAACGGCGATTCGCTTGGACATGGAAATTACGTCGGCCGTCTACGTGTTTCGCTACCAGCCCGAGGTGCCGGGCTCACCCTTGAACGGTCCGACGATCTCATCGGTTATCCAGCCGCCGTAGAAACCGCCGGCCTGCGCACGCACCCGCTCGCCATCGACATAGCAGGCGAGTCGGTGCGGATAGAACGCGAGGCAATTTCGGATCGCCGCGAATTCGGTAAAGGGTTCCGGATAGGTCCAGGCGGCGTTTTCCACGCAGTGCTCACCCACACAGACATCGAAATAGCTCGCCCGGCCCTTCCACTCACAGAAGCTGCTCCCGCTGGCGGGTCGCAGGCAGTCGCCGTGCACCGCGTCGGGTGGCAGGTAGAACGTCGGTGGGCTGGCGGTCTCCAGGACACGCCGGGCTGCACGGGTCTCGGCGATCAGTGTGCCATCGAGCTTCACTTCGACCCGACGCGGGTCAGCCACGATTACCGGCGGGCGCGGGTAATCCCACACCGATTCCTGCCCCGGTCCGGGTTCGAGCGCGCCGCGCGGACGCGCCTGCCCGCGCAGCTGCCAGGCTCCGCGCGCGCGCATGAGATCGTCCTTATCCATGCGCACAGTATGACCCATTCGGGCGCTGCGCGCGCGGGCACCCGGACTGCGGCTGCCGTCGCCACCGCAGGGCCGCGCTCATTCAGCGTTGATTCAGGGAGCAGTATCTATGCTGATCGGGAACCATGGGAGCAAGGTGGCTGGATGCTGTTGCGCTGAAACAAGACCCGTCACAACAAGGTGAACAACAATGCGAGCCGTAATTGCTGCTATACCCATCGGGTTGACCGTGCTGAGCTCCTGCGGCACGGTCCCCTCCGGCCCCGCGCTTCAGGGCTATGTCGACAGCGCCGAAGTGGTGCAGGCGCAACCCCTGTACCGGGCGGTGCAGGTGGCGGTCCCGGCCAGGGAATGCTGGACCGAACGGGTGGTGCAGGGCGGCCGTGCGCAGGGTGCTTATGCCGGGCCCCTGGTCGGCGGCGTCATCGGCGGGGTGGTCGGCCACAGCCTTGCCCGCGGGCGGGCGAGAACACCCATGACGGTGGCGGGAACCCTGGTCGGTTCCTCGCTTGGCCAGCGCCTCGGTGCCGCCTCCTACCGACCGCCCACGCTGGTCGACGTGAGACGGTGTCAGACCGTCAGGCGCTATGAGCCGCGTCAACAGATCGTTGGCTATCGTGTAGACTATCGCTATGAGGGACAGACCTTTAGCACACGTACCCAACGGCATCCGGGCAGAGTTATTCGCGTGCGTGTTGAGGTGGATCCGGTTGACGGCAGCTGACAGAGTAGCTGCACCCGTACCATGAGCCGCCGGCGACTGCTGATCTGCGTTGGATTGCTGCTGCTGGCCGCCGGTCCGCGCGTCGCCCTGTGCTTCGATTTGCGCGATTTCAGCAACCAGTTCGCTCAACCGGCAACTTCTGAAGGCCGGGGCATCAGCCTGGACGAAGCGGTGGCGCGCGCGCGCCGGCAGTCGGATGGCAAGATTCTGTCTGCAGAGACGGTCCGGGTCGATGGTCGGCGCGTCCACCGTGTCAAGCTGCTGACCCGGGACGGGCGCGTGACACGCGTGGAGATCGATGCCGACACCGGCCGACCCGCGCGGCGCCGACGCTGACCATGCATATCCTGATTGTCGA
>CBDTYI010000166.1:0-6282 GCA_965364565.1 uncultured Gammaproteobacteria bacterium
TCGCGATCATGGGCGTGCCGCCAGCAGCAACGGCCTGGTGTGGGATATCCAGTTACTCACCCAGGCGCCGCCGGACTGGGGCAGCCTGGACACCGCGCATCGCGCCAAAGCCTGGTACCGCTACGGGCTGTGGTCGGAGCGCGACGGCCTGGTGCGGCGCCCGCTCGCCGCACAGACCCCGGACACCCGGCTGATCAGGGATGGCGAAGCGCTGGTCGAACAGCTACGTACGCGACTCGAGCGCCTGCCTTTTGCACTGGCGGATCGGCACGAGCTGTGGCTGCTGGACGCGCAACAGCACAGACCCCTGGCGCTGCTGCACGCCCTGCCCCCGGGTGAGACACCACCGCGTCCCGCACCACGCCGCTGGAGCGGTTGCCTCGGCCAACAGGGGGTCGCGGGGCAGCGTCGCTTTCCGGACATCGATGCCGTGGAAGCGCAGATCAGGACCCGCGCCGGGTTCAACCTCAGCCGGGCCTGGGTCACGTGGAACGCTGAACACACCAAGCTTATCGATGCCGACGCCGGCCTGACGGCGGACAGCGGCTTCCCGGTCTTTGGCCTGCGCGAGGACTGGCCGGACCCGGAGGACCAGGCGCGCGTGCAGCGCTATATCGACTGGGCCGCACCCGCGTTGCTGACGCTGCCCTACCTGAGTGATGACCAGCGCGCCCGGCTCGAGTCGCGACTCCCCGGCCAGGCGGTCAGCGTCGAGTATCACTGGCGCCTGTACCCGAAGGTGCTGGATAGCAGCAACCTTACCGCCGCACGCGTCCAGGCCAGCCTCGAGGGCGGCGGCGTGCAGTCCCACCCATAAACGGTGAGCGATCAGATCGCGAGGAGCACTTATGACAGCCCACGCCTACCAGACCATGAACAGAGAACGCCTGCAGCGGGCCGCGCTGCAGGATCCCGATTCCGGCTGCTGGTTGTGGCGCGGCCAGATTTCCAACAGCGGCTACGGACGCATCATGATGTCCGGGCCTGACGGGCGCCGCATGGAGAGCGCCCACCGCGCGAGCTACCTGGCATTCGTGGGCCCGATACCCGAGGGCGGCATGGTGCGTCAGACCTGCGGCAACCGCCTGTGCGTGAACCCCGAGCACCTGCAGTTGCAGTTAGACTAGCGGCTTCTTAAGTATCGTGTCGCGACCTGTCGGTTCGTGCCAGGATGCGCGAAGCATCCGGCAACGAAACAATACCCCACATCACCCCCATCATCACCGACACAGTCAGCAGGTGCCTGAGAAACAGGGCCGGGTGCTGCAATGCATTGCCTGTGAGTAACGGAACCACGATCATCAGCAGCAGGTACAGCAGGAACGCGGCCGCAATCGCGTCCCTGCTGGTACTGCGATTAGACCCCAGTATCTGCAGTGACAACACCGGCAGATAAATACCCATGCCGACCAGCCTGTGCAGTTCCGCCGCACCGATACCAATCGCATCCAGTTGCCAGCCACGGGAATCGACGCTCATCGCCACGATGATCCGCAGGCTGTTCGCGATTAATCCGGTCGCCCAGGCGGCGACAATGGCGGCACACAGATACAGCAGTCGCAATACGCTCCATGACAACAGGCCGGCAACGACACAACGCTGCGGCCGGACAACCCAGGCGTAGGCCATGAATGACATCAGCATGAAGTTGATACCGGCACAGCCTTTGACCAGACGCACATCGGCGGTCTCGCTCACCCATTGCGCCCGATTGTCCCTGTAAAACTCGTGCCCGGTGAACCATTCCAGCAGCTGTGATAAGGGACGGAGCATCCATTCAAGCTCCGCCGCTGTGGCAATGCTGTAGTGATGCTTGAGCTGCACCGCCACCGCCAGTACCGCCAGCCACCACAACAGGGACTGCCAGGACCAGGCTTCACGCCCGATTCGCATGGCAGCTTCTCCAGATCCGGCGGGTCATCAGCATCAGCGCGCCCATGATACCGAGCCACAGCAGGGTCGGCTCCGGCATCGGCCGACCTACGGCAGAGTTGCTGACGCCTTGTGGCAGCGGCAGAGGTTGTTTCACTTCCTCTGCAGCGCCCAGGGTATTGCGCACGGTTTCGTCCACCGCGACAAACGAGGTATGGCGGGTCAGCAGCGAATACCGCAGGCCGAGTCGAACAATGCTGTCTCGCTGTTCGTCCTTGCTCGTGCCAGGAATGACGTATAGCCGCTCAAGACGCCTGCGTGCCCACAATTGCGGCAGTGTGGTGTCGGACCCTTGCGCGTCCTGCAGCCGGAACGACCACTGCTGCTCCCCCTGTCCGCTCACGCCTTTCAGGGTGACGCTGGCGTTGTCCGATGCATTGCGATACTTCCCGATCACCATTACAGGTCGTTGCGCCAGCATGTCAGGTACTTTCCCGGGTTCCAGGTCATACAGCTCGACACCGTCCGCCTCCAGGCGAATATTGGTCAGGGCCGGCGCTGCAATATAGTCATTGAAACGTTTCGCCTGCCGAGCCGCGTCCTTCTGACTGGTCACGACAAAGGCTTCGGCGCGACCGGCTCTGGCGATACCCTCTATCAGAAACCGGTTAACCGAAGCGCCGATCCCAAAGGCAAACAGGTTGTTACGGTGCAAGCGCTCATCCACCAGCTGAAATACACGATCTTCGGCACTGATATAGCCATCGGTAATGAGCACGATATTGCGCGATGCATTGTCATCACTTTGCATTGCAAACGCCCGTTGCAGTGCCGGGTACAACTCCGTTCCTCCTCCACCGCTCTGCCTGTTCAGCATGGCCTCTGCCAGCGCAATGTTGCCCGGCGTCGCACCCAGGGGCTGCGGGGACAACACCGCGGACGCGCCGGCAAAGAACAGGATGTTGAAGCGATCTGTCGACTTCAGATTGCGCAACAGCTGGACCATCAATTGCCTGGCCGTATCCAGCGGGAACCCGGCCATGGAGCCGGACACATCGACGATAAAGAAATAGTCGCGCGCCGGTATCTGCTCTGTCAGCACCCGCGTCGGCGGTTCCGACACCAGCAGGAAGTAGTTTTCACCGTTCGCTTCAAAGCGCGTCAGGCCGGTCAGGATGCGGTCGTCCTGCAGGCGATAGTGCAGGATGAAATCGCGGTTACCGGCGTCCGTTGCGTCCGTGAGTGACAGCTTTACCGACTGCTCGTCCTGCCACGCCGCTTCCAGCGTATGGCTGGGGGACTCCAGGCTGCTGATCGGCAACGGAAACCTCATGTCGACAGTGATGTCATAGGCAACCGGGTCGCGAGTTCCCTCGGCAAGATAGGGATTCTGTATCCACTGTGTTTCACCGGCGGCATGGGCTGCATCACCGGCGTATCTCGGACCGACAACACCCGGATAAACAAACTCGTAAACGCCCTCCTCCGCCGTCAGAATTTCGGTATAGGCAAGCGCGACGGTGACTTCCTCGCCCGGCATAATGTTGGCGACCGCCATGGAAAAGACGTTGGGTCGCTTCTGCGACAACAATGATGCCGACTTCCCGGCCTCCTTTGCCGCATCAAATACCTGTTTCGCCTCTTCCTTTTCCCGGATTTTCGCTACTATCCTGCGTTCACCAATCGTCATGGTCATGCCATTGACGGCGGCGCGGGTCGAGCCTGGAAAGATATAGGTGGCGTTGATCGGCTGATTGCCCTCGTTGCGGTACACCTGTGACAACTGCACGCTGGCGATAAAGCCGTTGAGCCGGACAGCGGCGCTGGTCTTCTTCAGCGGCAAGCGGTCGACACCCGAGTCCCCTCCTTCCACGAAGAAATACGGCGCCAGGGGTGCGGCCGGTTCGGCGTCGGTGGTCGTGGCGCGGGCGATATGCCCGTAGCCAAGCAGTAGCGGCGCGATGAACGCGGCAATAGCGAGAATACGTTTGTGAAGGCAAGTGGACATGCTGTTCTCCGTCGGGACCTGGTGACGGATTCACTATGCAATATCCATCTGCAGGGCGTGCGGAGCCACGATGGAGATTCTATGGAGCTTGCGTGGAGATCGACGCTGTCTCAGGATTACCCGACGGGCAACAGCAGGCGGGCGCGGGTCCCCGGGTGGCCCTTCTCAAGCACCAGCGTACCGCCGTGGAGTTGGGCTACCTCACGCGCAAAAGTGAGTCCAAGCCCGGAGCTTTTCTGGCCGGTGTCCGGTCGCGGCAGGGAATAGAAGCGCTCGAATACCCGCTCGCCGACAAAATCGGCGATACCGGGGCCTTCGTCAATGATGTCGATGGCAACGCTCTGGTTCTGAGGATGAATATCGAATCTGATTTTTCCGCCTTGCGGCGAGAATTCGATGGCATTGCGGAACAGATTGTCGATTGCCTGGCGTATCAGGAACCGGTCACCACGAACCGACTGGCTCTGGTCCCCGTTGAACGTTACGGCCAGATGGCGCGAGTCACATTCAAGCGCGTGCGCTTCAATAATGTCCTTGACCAGCGTTTGCACGGAGATCGATTCCGGATTGTCGATACGCTGGCGTTTTTCCAGTGCGGCGAGTTGCAGCAACTGGCTGGCAAAATCATTCAGGCGGTCGGTTTCCTTCACAATGGTATTGGCGAACTGGGCGCGTTTGTCCGCCGGCAGATCCCTGGCCAGCAATTCGGCGGCAGCATGGATCGCTGTTAACGGACTCTTGATTTCGTGCGTCAGTGACTGCACATACTGTTCGACGTACTGCTTGTCTTCCAGTGCCCGGCGCATGCTGTCCATGGCATCGCCGACCTTGCTGATTTCGTTGTTGCCGAGTTGTGGGAGATCGATGCGCTCACCACGGCTGACGCCGTTGGCGTAATCCACCAGCGCCTGCAGCGGCCGACTGACCCAGGTGTACAGCATGAGCCCGAGCAGCAATGCCATGGCCAGGGAAATCAGAACCGCCAGCAGCAGGTTGGATTTGGCATTGGCGACAAAGCGGTCGATGTTGCTCTTCGGTTTTGCCACGGTTACCACACCGGCTATCTTGTCTTGCCGGTAGATCGGGGCGGCAACATAAGCGACCGTCACTTGCTGCGCGCCGTCTCCCGGCGAAACCCCACTGCGCACACGAGTGGCACGGGCGCCGTACTTGCCGAGCAGTGTCTGGTGCACATCGTTCCATTGTGAATAGTCCTCTCCCACGGCTTTGCCATTGTCTGTATCGAATATCACCTTACCGGCTGCATCGGTGACATAGACCTGGATATCCACACTGGTTTTTTCCAGCTCATAGATCTGGGCGGAAAAGCGGCGCAGCTGGAGCCGCCGGAAGGCATCATCCAGTTGCTGCATCGCCGTATCGCCGCTGTTCATGTCGGTTGTGATGATTTCCGCCAGCAGGTTGGCCGTGTCGACCATGATCTCTTCAAAGGATTCGCTGTAGCGATCTGCAACATCTTTGCTGATCCAGAAGGCAAGCAGAGCGAACCCGGCAATCACCACGGCGGCAAACACAAGGAAGATGCGGGTGCGTATGGTCATGCACCCGGGACCAGGGAGTACCCCATACCGCGATGGGTGCAGATGGGGTTTGCCTCTGGATCGATCTCGCGCAGTTTGTTGCGCAGGCTCTTTATATGACTGTCAATGGTGCGCTCCAGCCGGTGGTCAGGCGCATCCCAGCCGCGCTCCAGTAACTCGCCGCGGCTGAACACCCGTTCCGGGTGGCTGAGCAGGGTCTCCAGTAACCGGTATTCGTGCAGCGTAAGATCCAGCGGCTGTGCATGATAGTAGATCTGCCTGCGGGTGGTGTCGACGCGGAATACCTCCGGCGCGCCCGTGAGCGCCGCTGACTGCGGCTTGTCATCGCCGGTCGCAGTTGCGGCATCGACACGGCGCAAAACGGCCCGCACCCGTGCCACCAGTTCGCGCAGGCTGAAGGGCTTGACGATGTAGTCATCCGCGCCCATCTCCAGTCCAACCACCCGGTCGATCTCATCGCCGCGGGCCGTCATGAAGATGACCGGTGCTGCGCTCAGCTGGCGGATCCTGCGGAAGAAATCGAAACCGCTGCCGTCGGCGAGACCGACATCCAGTAACACCAGAGACGGGCTGGCGCTTTCGAGCGCGGCCAGGCAGCCGGCGCCGGTGGTGAAATGTTCGGTGGCAAACCCCTCGGCCTCCAGCGTGAACTGCACAGTCTGGGCAATCGATGGTTCGTCTTCGACGATGAATATGCAGATTTCGCCCAATGTGTACCTGAGTTATCGCCGTGATTGAGACCGGTTGATTATGTAACCCGCTGTCCCTGATGGCAATCCGGCAACGGCCCCCGGGGTCTCTACGCGGGCGCTGGACGCTTCACCGGAGCACGGCTGTGAG
>CBDTYI010000167.1:0-6242 GCA_965364565.1 uncultured Gammaproteobacteria bacterium
GGGGCACCGGTGAATAAAGGCTCCCGGCATTTGCCGCACCTGGGCTGCTGATCGTGCCGCTCAGCGGGGATACGATTGACTGCCTCGCAATGGGGGCAGACCACATGCCTGGACTGTGACACGATCTAAGCCTCTGTAATTTCCTACTCCACGATCAAATGGGGACGGCGGGCTGCCGTTTCAACTCCGCGAGCGCCGAGCACTCCCGCGCTGGCCGGCGGGTGCTGCGACAACACCGGGTGGCGGTGATTCACGACGCCGGCCGCTCGGCAGCCGCCCGTGGCCCGCCCGATCAGCCCAGGCTCTTGGAAACGATTTCGTAAACGTCCCTGGATATGGCCGGGGTGGACAGAATCCGCTTCAATTCCGCCTGCATCAGCGCCTGACGGTTTGCATCGTGGCGCTTCCAGCGGCTCAGCGCACTCACCAGGCGGGCCGCTATCTGGGGATTGATCTTGTCCAGGTTCAGCACCTGCTCGGTCAGGAAGCGGTAGCCCGCCCCGCTGCCGGCGTGGAAACGCACCTGGTTGCCCAGGCAGAAACGCCCGATTACGGCGCGCACGTTGTTGGGATTGGTGAGGTGGAAGGCGGGGTGTTCGAGCAGCTGTCTTACCCGCTCCAGGGTGTCCGGCAGTCGCGCGCCGGCCTGTATGGAGAACCACTTGTCGACCACCTGGGGGTCGTGCTGCCACTGTTGATAGAAACGACCGAGATAGTGGTCCCGTTCGGGCCAGTCATACTGGGCCAGGGAAGACAACGCGGCGAGGCTGTCGGTCATGTTGTTGGCCTCCTCGAGCTGCGCGAAACACTGAGCGCGCCCCTGGCCCCGGCCGGATTCCAGCAGATATGCCAGGCTGAGATTCTTCAGCGAGCGGGCGGCCATGGATTCTGCATCGAACCGATACGGGCCATCCGTGCGCAACGCCAGGTAACGCTCCAGGAACAGATCGAACAGATCTTCGGCCAGCCTTTTGCGCACGAATTCACGCGCCGTGTGAATGGCGTCGACGTCAACCGTCTCACACTGGTCGGCGAGGTATGACTCGGAGGGCAGGGTCAGTGCCTGGGCGATAAGCGCCGGATCCAGTTGCGGGTTGCTGAGCGTGGTACGGAAAGCCTGAATGAAATCGGCGGGCACCACCAGGTGCTGACCGTGCTGCACCCGGTCCACCAGCTGCAACAGCACCTGGATGGCCAGAGTCTGTCCCGCATCCCAGCGGTTGAAGGGGTCTGGATCGTGGGCGAACAGAAACGCAAGCTGTTCCGCGCTGCGGTCGATTTCCACCTTGACCGGGGCCGAAAAGCCGCGCAGCAGGGACAGCGTCGGGGGTTGCGTCAGGCCCACGAAGGTGAAGCTGTGCGTCGCTTCGGTCAGTTCCAGCATCCGGTGCGTACCGGTCGGGGCGGTCTCGTTTTGCAGCTGCAGCTGCATCGCTTCACCGCGGCTGTCGAGCAGCGCCATTTCCACCGGAATGTGAAAGGGCTGCTTCTGGTCCTGTCCCGGTGTGGCGGGGCAGTGTTGATCGAGCAACAGCTGGTAGCGTCCGGATTGGCTGTCGTAGTGGCCGGAAGCGCGCACCACCGGCGTGCCGGCCTGACTGTACCAGCGTTTGAAGCGGGTGAGATCGACGCCATTGGCAGCTTCCATGGCCGCGACAAAATCATCGGTGGTGACCGCTTGCCCGTCGTGGCGTTCGAAATACAGATCACAGCCTTTGCGGAACCCCTCGGGCCCGACCAGGTTGCGAATCATGCGCACCACTTCGGCACCCTTGTTGTACACCGTAACGGTGTAGAAATTGCTGATTTCGATATAGGCATCGGGCCGCACCGGGTGCGCCATCGGGCTGGCATCCTGTGCGAACTGATGACCGCGCAGCACGTTCACGTCGGCAATACGTTTGACCGGGCGGGAGTTGAGATCGGCGCTGAACTCCTGGTCACGGAATACCGTAAATCCTTCCTTGAGACTGAGCTGAAACCAGTCCCGGCAGGTCACCCGGTTACCGGACCAGTTATGGAAATACTCGTGGCCAATGATGCTCTGGATATTGTAGTAATCGGCGTCGGTGGCGGTTTCGGGGCTGGCCAGTACGCAGGACGCATTGAAGATATTGAGCCCTTTGTTTTCCATGGCGCCCATGTTGAAATCATTGACCGCCACGATCATGAAGATATCCAGGTCGTACTCACGCCCGTAGGTGTCCTCGTCCCATTTCATGGCCTGCTTCAGAGACCCGAGGGCGTGATCGCACTTGTGGCGGTTCTCCGGCTCAACGTAGATTTTCAGGCTGACGTCACGGCCGGAACGGGTGCGGAAAAGGTCTTCCTGGCAGACCAGATCGCCAGCTACCAGGGCGAACAGATAGCTGGGTTTGGGAAACGGGTCCTGCCAGGTGGCCCAGTGTTGACCGTCACCGGTTTCCCCCTGTTCGACGACGTTGCCATTGGATAGCAGCACCGGGTATCTGGCCTTATCTGCGACCAGCGTGGTGGTATAGCGCGCCATGACGTCGGGACGATCCGGGAAAAAAGTAATACGCCGAAAGCCTTCGGCCTCGCACTGGGTGCAGAACATGTTGCCCGACACATACAGGCCTTCCAGTGCCGTGTTGGCCTGCGGGTTGATGACGGTTTCAATTTCCACAACGGCGCGTTCGCCAAGCCCCGCTAGGAGCAGCTTCTCGGCATCGAGCTGGTAGTCGTCGGGTCCGAGCTCGATACCGTCCACGCGAACCGCCTTGAGCTCGAGGTTCTGGCCAGGGAGCTCCAGAGTATCGATGGCGCCCGGAACCCGCGGATTGCGCGCCACCACCATACGGTTTGTCACCCGCGTTGCGACAGGATCGAGTTCGAACCGCAGCCGGATCTCCTCGACCAGAAAAGCGGGGGGGCGATAATCCTTCAGGTAGACGCTGCGGGGCGCTGAAGCGCCGTTGTCTGTGGTGATATCGGGCATGGTGCAATTGATCCGGGAGCGGGGTGGTCTGGTGCTCAATTGTAGGCAGGCGGGACCCCAGCGACCAGTGCCTCGAGCAGATATGAAAAAGCCCCGGGAAGCGGGGCTTTTTCAACTTCCCGTCTTACAGTGCTCGCGTTAATCCTCGCCGCTGAATGCACCCAGCAGGTGCAGCAGGCTGAGAAACAGGTTGTAGATACTTACATACAGGCTGACGGTGGCCATGATGTAGTTGCTCTCGCCGCCGTGGATGATCTGGCTGGTTTCGTACAGGATCAGCCCGGACATGAGCAGCACGAACATGGCCGAGACGGCGAGCGACAGGCCGGGCAGGGTGAAGAACACGGCCGCGAGGCCGGCCAGGAAGGCAACCAGGATGCCGACCATCAGGAAGGCGCCCATGAAGCTGAAATCCTTGCGGCTGGTCAGCGCGTAGCCCGACAGACTGAGGAAAATCACACCCGTGGCGCCCAGTGCCGTCATCACCAGCTGATTGCCGTTGGGCAAGGCGGTATAGACATTCAGTATCGGCCCCAGCGTATATCCCATAAAGCCGGTAAGGGCAAAGACGAATGCGAGTCCGAGACCGCTGTTGCGAAACCGGCTGGTCAGGAACAGCAGCCCGAAATAGCCTACCAGCGTCAACAGGAGACCCGGGTGGGGCAGGTTCAGGGCCATGGACAAACCAGCGGTGACGGCGCTGAACAGCAGGGTGAGTGACAACAGGGTGTAGGTGTTGCGAATGACCTTGTTGGTCGCCAGCACCGATGGCTGAGTGCGGGTAATGGTGTTCGCCAGTCGATTCATGGTTTCTCTATCCTCAGGTTCTGACACATAGCGTGGGAGTATAACAAAGTCCTGCCATATGACTAAGCTACGCCTCCGCAAGTTCCCGCGGGGCGGCAAAACTCTTTCCGCGAAGCGTCGATATCGTTTATGATTCGTGTGGTTATGCCACGGAGAGGTGGCTGAGCGGTTGAAAGCACCGGTCTTGAAAACCGGCGAGGGTTCACACCCTCCGTGGGTTCAAATCCCACCCTCTCCGCCATTTCGACCGGGTGGCCTGTGCGAACCATGGGCGATCATTTCGAGGTGCCTTGACGCGAGGGGCGATCGCTGCAAGGCTGTGAGCTGAAACACGGTGCCCAGGACGGGCCGATACAAGTGTCAATCCCAACCACAAGGAAGGCGGGTTATGCAGCAACCGGATATACGAATTTTACTTGTTGATCACCAGGAACTCGTTCGCAGAGGATTGCAGCGGCTGCTCGACGATTTGCCGCGCCTGACGGTCATCGGCGAGGCGACCAGCGCTGACGAGGCTGTGCAGCTGGCGCGCGGCATGAAACCCGACGTCGTTCTGATGGATGTCGAGGTTCCCGGTATCGGCGGACTGGAAGCGACGCGCCGCATCGCCCAGCTGGACCAGCTGACCCGAATCGTGGTGGTTACCGCGCGCGCCGGTGACCCGTTTCCGACCCAGCTGCTGGATGCCGGCGCGTCCGGCTACCTGACCAAGCACTGCACGCTCGAAGAAATTGCCGACGCGATTCGGGCGGTGCACGAGGGAGAGCGTTACATCAGCGCGGATATCGCCCGCCAGATGGCGCTCTCCATGCTGCCGGGCAAGGAACAGTCGCCGTTTCACCGCTTGTCCCAGCGCGAAATGCAGGTCATGTTGATGGTGACGCGGGGACAGACAGTCCGCGCCATTTCGGAATCGCTGTGCCTGAGCCCGAAAACTGTCAGTACCTATCGCTACCGCCTGTTTGACAAGCTGGGTGTGGGGAACGACGTGGAGTTGACACACCTGGCCATTCGGCACGGTATTCTCGGTCTGGCGCCGGAGCCCGAATAGCGGCGCGGGGGCGGGTGCAAGTGCCCGCCAGCGCATCAAGAAACCCACACATGTGACGCTAAACTGCAGCGGGTATCCCGTTTGACAGCTTATACAGGTTACATATGTTGGATTCTGGTCCTCTGGTGCAGGCCGAACAGTGTCCCGCTGAGATATTGCTGGTCGACTCCCGGCGCCTGGTGCGCACCGGCATCGTGCGTGTACTCTCTGATTCCGGTTATCTGACGGTATCCGGTGAAGTATCCAGCTGCGACGAGGCGATTCGCCTGGCGCGCAAGCAGCCGCCGCAACTGGTGCTGGTGAACTTGCCCGGGTCGACGGTTGATGTGCTGGATGGCGTGCGCAAGATACACCGCCAGTTTCCGGACATCGGTGTGCTGGTGCTCAGCGACGAGTCGGATCTGATCATTCAGGAACGCCTGCTGCAGGCCGGAATCGCCGGTTGCCTGAGCAGTTCCTGCTCGGTCGAGGAGCTGTTCGGGGCGCTGGACGCGGTGCTGAGGGGGGAGCGTTATATCAGCGATTCGCTGGCCCGGAAACTGGCCGAGCGGCGTTTGCCCGGTAACGGGAAGACCCCGTTTGACCAGTTGACCCACCGTGAGCTGCAGATTCTGTTGCTGGTGTCCGCGGGTAAGACCACGTCCGCGATAGCCCGCGACCTGTGCCTGACCCAGAAAACGGTGAATGGCTACCGGAACCGCCTGTTGGAGAAATTGCGCGCCAAAACGGAGGTGGAGCTGATGCATCTGGCGGCCCGCCACGGTCTGGTGCGGATTGTGCAATTCGGTTGAAATTCGGAAAAATCTGAACTCGATTCCGGATTTGCCGGTCTGTAATGGTAGTATTCTGCAACGGATGCCGTAAGCACCCCTAAGGACAGCGAAAACAGTATGAGCGAACCTACCCGGGTCCGGGCGCCAGAGCTGCCGGGCGATCTCGAATGGTATAACACCGATACGCCGCTGACCCTTGCCGGCCAGCGCGGCAAGGTCGTGCTTCTGGATTTCTGGACTTATTGCTGCATCAACTGCATGCACGTCCTGCCGGATCTGCAGTTTCTGGAAAAGAAGTACCCGGAACACCTTACGGTGATCGGTATCCATTCGCCCAAGTTCGAGAACGAGCGCGTAGGCGCCCAGCTGCAGAAGGCGATCAATCGCCACCATATCCGACACCCGGTCGCTAACGACCCCGGGTTTCAACTGTGGCGCACCTACGGGATCAAGGCATGGCCGTCGCTGATCCTGATTGACCCCGAGGGCTACGTGGTCGGCGTGTTGCGGGGCGAGGGTCGCCGTCAGCAGCTCGACCAGTTGATCAGCAAGCACATCGAAGAGGCCGAAGCGAAAGGGGTGCTGAAGTCGTTTCCGATGGAAATTTCAGTCAAACCCGAGGCGCCCGCCGCGTTGAGTTTTCCCGGCAAGG
>CBDTYI010000168.1:0-6196 GCA_965364565.1 uncultured Gammaproteobacteria bacterium
CCAGTCGCGGGCACGCGCCTGAGCGAGGATATCGGCCATCAGCGTGGCTGCAACTGAGGTGGTGTGAGGAACTTTACTTGGCATAAGCGCCTATTATAGACCAAAGATTGACTTAGCGTTTACGTCAATTATCGGCTACATAAAGATAATATTTAGCATATGCGCTAATTTTTTCTTCCTTGCACAGAGGAGTGTCCAAGACAGACCAAATGCGGATCGTTTTACCGCCGGGGAAGACAGGGAGCACTCGAAAGCGCTAACCTTTTCAGAGCGCTTATCGCTGTGGGCGCGGAACCACCTGGGCCCCGGTTCAGGATTGCTGGCGGCGCTGCTGACGGCGCTTGCGCAGCTGGTACAGGGTCAGCGCCGGTCCGGAAACCACGTACAGCAGAAAACCGAAAAACAACACGCTGGGTGGGTGACTGGACACCACGACGAACACCAGCACCACCGCAATCAAGGCCACAAAGGGGACCCGGTTCTTGAAATCGATTTCCTTGAAACTGTAGTAGCGCACGTTGCTTACCATCAGGATGCCCATGGCGGCGGCCAGCAACGAGCCAAGCAGCCACATCTCGCTACCCTCCAGTCCATGGTCGACGCTGAACCAGACCAGGCCGGCGAGCACCGCAGCAGCCGACGGGCTCGGCAAGCCCTGGAAGTAGCGCTTGTCGGCGATGCCGATCTGGGTGTTGAAACGCGCCAGCCGCAGCGCAGCACCCGCGGTGTACACGAAAGCCGCGAGCCAGCCCAGCTTCGACCAGATCCAGCCCTGCTCGATCATGCTGCGCAGCGCCCACTGAAAAATCACCAGCGCCGGCGCCAGGCCGAAACACACCATGTCCGACAGACTGTCGTATTGCACGCCGAACGCGCTCTGGGTGTTGGTCAGGCGCGCCACCCGTCCGTCGATGCCATCCATCAACATAGCGACAAAAATAGCCACCGCCGCGTTTTCGAAGTCGTGGCTCATGGCGGCGATGATGGCGTAAAACCCGGCGAATAGGCCGGCCGTGGTAAACAGGTTGGGCAGCAGGTAGATGCCCCTGCGACGCGTAGCCGGCTGTTTTTCGTCTTCGTCCATACGCCTCGCTCCGGGAGCGGCAGCCACTACTATTTGTGAACCAGAGTGGCTATTACATCAGACCCGGCTCGGACCTGCGACCCGGGCTTTACCAGGGGGCGGCTGTTGGAAGGCAGGTAGACTTCCACGCGCCCGCCCATCGACACGTAACCGCAGCGCTGGCCCTGCCCCACGCGCTCGCCGACCTGCACATAGCACTGCGGCAGGTTGTGCAGGGCGCCCCGGTGCATCACCACCACCAGGTCGTCGGCCTCGTCGGTCTGCAACCAGACCCCGTGCGGGCGGTTTGCCCCGTCCGCCGAGTTGCGCGGCTCCAGCACCTTGCCCTCCACCGGGCTGCGGGTGCTGTAAACACCGGTGTGGCTCATATTGATCACCAGCAGCAGGGCCTGGCGGTCCAGGTAGGGATCGCTCACCTCATCGATCGAGTCCACGATCCCGTCGGCGGGGCTCACCACCGCCAGCGGACTGGACGGTATTTCACGGCGCGGGTCACGGAACAGGTAGACGATGACCACACAGCCCAGCCAGAAAGGTATCGACCAGGCCCAGCCCAGCACCCGGGCGATCATTATGCCGCCGGCCGCACACACGGCAAACGGAATCCACCCGGCACGGGAGAAATAGGGGTGACGGCCTGCTGGCATGTATGCAATCGCCTCTGTCGGGTCGCGGGGCCGCCGTGCAGCCCCGTTGACGCTCAGTTGACTTTCTTGTCGACGATCTTGTTCTGGCTGATCCAGGACATCATGCCGCGCAGCCGCTCGCCGACCTGCTCGATCTGATGCTCACGCCCCAGACGACGCTTGGCCTTGAGGGTTGCCGCACCGGCCTGGTTCTCCAGGATAAACTCGCGGGCGAATTCGCCGTTCTGGATTTCGGTGAGAATGCGCTTCATTTCCGCCTTGGTCTCGGCGGTGACAACGCGCGGGCCGCGGGTCAGATCACCGTACTCGGCGGTATTGGAAATGGAGTAACGCATGTTGGCGATGCCACCCTCGTACATCAGATCGACAATCAGTTTCAGCTCGTGCAGACACTCGAAGTAAGCCATCTCGGGCGCGTAACCCGCTTCGGTGAGCGTTTCAAAGCCGGCCTGCACCAGCGCCGTGGCACCGCCGCACAGCACTGCCTGCTCGCCGAACAGGTCGGTTTCGGTTTCTTCGCGGAAGCTGGTCTCGATAACCCCGGCGCGACCGCCGCCGTTGGCCGACGCGTAGGACAGCGCGATGTCCTTGGCTCTGCCGCTGGCGTCCTGGAACACCGCGATCAGTGAAGGCACACCGGCACCCTGGGTGTAAGTGGAACGCACCAGATGCCCCGGACCCTTGGGCGCGATCATAATCACGTCCAGGTCGGCGCGCGGCTCGATCTGTTCAAAATGGATATTGAAGCCATGCGCGAAGGCCAGCGCGGCGCCTTTCTTGATATTCGGCTCGATCTTGTCGCGGTACAGTTTCGCCTGGTGCTCATCCGGCGCCAATATCATCACCACGTCGGCGGACCCAACCGCATCCTCGATCGACTTGACGCTCAGCCCGGCATTCTTGGCCTTGGCCTCGGAAATGGAACCGGGACGCAGGCCCACCGTAACGTCCACACCGGAATCTTTCAGGTTGTTGGCGTGCGCGTGACCCTGCGAGCCGTAACCGATAATGCTGACCTTGGCATTCTTGATAATGGAAAGGTCGGCATCTTTGTCGTAATAGATATTCAGCGCCATTGGTCTCTACCCTAAGATTGAATTTTTGATCGCTTTATACGCGCAGCGCTTTTTCGCCCCGCGCTATACCGGTGACCCCGGAACGGACCACCTCGACAATGTCCGCGTGGTTGACCGCCTTCACGAACGCATCCAGTTTGTCGCCGGTGCCAGTCAACTCGACGGTATAAACGGTATCGGTGACATCGATGATCTTGCCGCGGAAAATATCCGCCAGCCGCTTAACCTCTTCGCGACCGCCATCACTGGCACGCACCTTGATCAGCATCATTTCGCGCTCGATATGCGCGCCCTCGGCCATATCCATGAGCCTGACCACGTCGACCAGTTTGTTCAGCTGCTTGGTGATCTGCTCGACCACCTCGTCGGTGCCGCGCGTGACCAGCGTCATGCGCGACAGTGACGGGTCCTCGGTGGGCGCCACGGTCAACGACTCGATGTTGTAGCCGCGCGCCGAAAACAGCCCGGCTACCCGCGACAGAGCACCCGCCTCGTTTTCCATCAGAATCGAAAGAATGTGTCGCATCACTGTCTACACCAGGATCATTTCGTTCTGGCCCGCACCCGCGGGCACCATGGGGTAGACATTCTCGGTCTGGTCGGTGAGGAAATCCAGGAATACCAGCCGGTCTTTCATTTTCATCGCTTCCTTGAGCGCCGGCTCGACGTCTTCCGGCCGGGTGATCTGCATACCGACGTGCCCGTAGGCTTCCGCCAGCTTGACGAAATCCGGCAGGGAATCCATGTACGACATTGCGTAACGGCCCTGGTAGAAGAATTCCTGCCACTGGCGCACCATGCCGAGGTAACGGTTGTTGAGGTTGACGATCTTGATCGGCAGCGCGTACTGACGACAGGTCGACAGCTCCTGGATGCACATCTGTATGCTGCCTTCACCGGTGATGCAGGCCACCGTCTCGCCCGGGTGCGCGAACTGCACGCCCATCGCCGCCGGGAATCCGAAACCCATGGTGCCCAGACCACCCGAGTTGATCCAGCGGTTCGGCTTGTCGAACTTGTAGAACTGCGCCGCCCACATCTGATGCTGGCCCACGTCAGAGGTCACGAACGCCTTGCCCTTGGTCACCTTGTACAGCGTCTCGACCACATGCTGCGGCTTGATCAGCTCGCTGTCGTGGTCGTACTTGAGGCAATCCATGCCGCGCCATTCCTCGATCTGCTTCCACCAGGCCTTCAAAGCACCCTGGTCGGGCTGCGCCTTGGTCTCCTTGAGCACGGCGAGCATTTCTTTCAGAACCTGGTCGACCGGGCCCACGATGGGTACATCCACCTTCACGTTCTTGGAGATGCTGGCCGGGTCGATATCCACATGGATTATCGTGGCGGTCGGACAGAATTTCTCCACGTTGCCGGTCACGCGGTCGTCGAAGCGCGCGCCGATGGCGATCAGCACGTCGCAGTTGTGCATCGCCATGTTGGCTTCATAGGTACCGTGCATGCCCAGCATGCCGAGGAACTGTTTGTCGGTGGCCGGATACGCGCCCAGACCCATCAGAGTGTTGGTGATGGGAAAACCGAGCAGCCGTGCAAAGTCGGTGAGCGGACGGCTGCCATTGGCCAGGATCACGCCGCCGCCGGTGTACAGCATCGGGCGCTTGGCCGCGAGCATCAGGTCGATGGCCTTCTTGATCTGGCGCGGATGACCCTTGGTGACCGGATTATAGGAACGGATGCTGACCCGACGCGGGTAATGAAACTCCGCTTTCATGGTGCTGACGTCCTTGGGTATATCCACCACCACCGGGCCGGGGCGGCCGGTGGTGGCGATATAGAACGCCTTCTTGATGGTGACGGCCAGATCCCGGACGTCCTTCACCAGAAAATTGTGCTTCACGCAGGGGCGCGTGATGCCCACGCTGTCCACTTCCTGGAAGGCATCGTTGCCGATCAGCGCCGTGGGCACCTGACCGGTGAAGGCCACCATCGGAATGGAGTCCATGTACGCTGTGGCAATGCCGGTGATTGCGTTGGTCGCGCCGGGTCCGGACGTTACCAGCACCACGCCAGGCCGGCCGGTGGCGCGCGCATAGCCGTCCGCGGCATGGGTTGCCGCCTGCTCGTGACGCACCAGGACATGCTTGACCGCGTCCTGCTGATACAGCGCGTCGTAAATCGGCAGGACCGCCCCGCCGGGATAGCCGAACACGTAGTCGACGCCTTGCTCGGCAAGGCAGCGAACGAAAATCTCAGCGCCAGTCAGCTCCACCTGTTTGATCTCCCGGGTGCCGGCCAAACCCAAATAACCAGAAAAAAAGCCCGTATATCGGGCACATGCCGCGCCGTGCGCAGGGTTAGAACAGGCTAATATGCCATCGTTGCAGGGCAGAATCCAGCGATTCTTGGGGCCTGGAGACTATATTGAGACGGCGTCGCTTGCCGCTAACCAGGCCAGTATGTTAACTAACCACAGCCCCAGACCATAGAGGAAAAACCATGCGTCGAAGCACCTTAGTTGCGCTTGCCCTGACCCTGGCTACCGCCAGTGCCCATGCAGCCATGTACAAATGGACCGACCAGAACGGCAATGTTCAGTATGGCCAGTTCCCGCCCACGGGTGTCCAAGCCGAGCGCATCAGCGCCTCCGGTACTACGCACAAGGTCGAGGCGCCGGAGGGCAAGTCGCCCCAGCAACGCCTCCAGGAGATGGAGCAACAGCAGAAGCAGCAGGGGGAAGAGGCTGCCGACGCCCGAATCGAGCAGGAGCGCAAGGACCTGCGCCAGAAGAACTGCAAGATCGCGCAGAAGAATCTTACCGTGCTAAAGGAAGGCGGCCATCACCGGGTGCGCCTGCCGGACGGCACCGTAACCTATCTCACCGATGAACAGAAACAACAACGCATCGAACAGGCCAACCAGCAGGTGAAGGACAACTGTGACTGAGGAGACGCACCATGCCGCTGCTGAAAATCGAGACCAACCAGCCCGTTGACGCCGACGCTCAAAGCCGCCTGATCGGCAAAGCCTCGCAGCAGGTTGCCGCCCTGCTGGGCAAGCCGGAACGCTACGTGATGGTCAGCCTGCAGGAAAACCCCGCCATGCTGTTCGGCGCCAGCAACGCACCGCTCGCCTATCTGGAGCTGAAAAGCATAGGCCTGCCGGAAGCCCGCACGGCCGAGCTGTCGCAGGCCCTGGCAGAGCTCATGAGCAGCGAACTGGGACTGCCCGCCGACCGGGTCTACATCGAATTCGCCGACGCCCCGCGCAGCATGTGGGGCTGGAACGGCGGGACGTTCTGAACCGCTCTGGCAGATAGCCTGACGAGGCAGGGTCGGCGCGACCAGAACCCCGAACCGCGAAGGAACACAAAGGCGCACGAAGGAATACCTAAGGAACCTCTGATTAATCCGTCATTCCGGCGCATGCCGGAA
>CBDTYI010000169.1:0-6172 GCA_965364565.1 uncultured Gammaproteobacteria bacterium
ATGTTCTTGCCGGTGGACAGATCCATCACCGTGTCGCCGCCCCAGCGTGTCGACCAAACCATTTTCTCGACCTCTTCGGAGATCGATGAGGTCACCGCAGAGTTGCCGATGTTGGTGTTGATCTTCACCAGGAAGTTGCGCCCGATGATCATCGGTTCCAGCTCGGGGTGGTTGATATTGGCCGGGATGATGGCGCGTCCGCGCGCGATTTCATCACGCACGAATTCGGGCGTCACCCGTTCGGGAATGCTGGCGCCGAAGCTGTGGCCCTTGTGCTGGCGCAGCAGGCCGCTGTCGGCGAGCATTTCCAGGCGCAGATTCTCGCGGATCGCCACGTATTCCATTTCCGGCGTGATGATGCCCTTGCGGGCGTAGTGCATCTGCGTCACATTGGCGCCGGCCCTGGCGCGGCGCGGACGGCGAATGTGCTCGAAGCGCAGTTTTGCCAGCCCGGCGTCGGCGGCGCGCCGCTGGCCGAACTCGGAACTCGGTCCCGGCAGCCACTCGGTGTCGTTGCGCTCGTCGATCCAGGCGCCGCGCACATCCGGCAGGCCCTTCAGCAGATCGATGCTCGCTGCCGGGTCGGTGTAGGGGCCTGAAGTGTCGTACACGGTGATGGGCGGGTTGTCTTCGGCGCCGAAGCTGGCCGGGGTATCGGCCTGCCGGATTTCGCGCATGCCGACGCGCAGGTCGGGGCGCGAACCCTGCACATAGATCTTGTGCGATCCGGGGTACGGCCGGGTGACCTCCTCGGACAGGCGGTCGGTCTTCTGGACAAATTCTTCCGGGATGGCGCTCATGGTCCTTTCCCTCGCTCAGTGTGTATGACTCAATTTGCGCAGGGAAAGGCTGATGCAGATTTCAGCTTCCCTGCGCTGGTATTAACCGGATCAGGTTCGAAGGGTGTGTCTCAGCCCCTCTTGATGAGGAGCACCCCTAGCTGCATGCCGACAAAGTAGCGTAAAGACAGCATCTATTGCAAGCACGCCGGCCTGCCAGTACCCTTTGAGCGAATAAGCAGCGGGAAAAACCTCAATGAGCGCAATGAATATAGAACAGGCCCGTTTCAACATGATCGAGCAGCAGATCCGTCCCTGGGACGTGCTCGATGACCGGGTCCTGCAGGTCATTTCCGGCACACCGCGCGAGGAATTCGTTCCGGAGCGTTACCGGGCGCTGGCGTTCTCGGATATCAGTATTCCGCTCGAGCACGGCGAAGTCATGATGCCGCCCAAGCTGGAAGGCAAGCTGCTGCAGAGCCTCACCCTGCAGCCCGCCGACAGCGTGCTCGAAATCGGTACCGGCAGCGGCTACCTCACGGCCTGCCTGGCCAAACTGGCCGGCCAGGTCCATTCCGTGGACATCCACGCAGACTTCGTCGAGCAGGCGCGCACCAGGCTCCAGGAGCACGGCATCGGCAATGTCTCCCTCGAGGTGACCGATGCCGCCAGCGGCTGGAGCGCTGGCGGTAGCTTTGACGCTATCGCGGTCACGGGGTCACTGCCGGTCCTGCACCAGGGTTTTCACCACGCGCTCAATCCGGGCGGTCGGCTGTTCGTCATCACCGGGAGACCGCCGATCATGCAGGCGCTGCTGATCACGCGCGTCGGCGAACAGGAGTGGAATCAGGAAAGCCTGTTCGAAACCGCCATACCGCCGCTGGTCAATGCTCCGCTTCCCGAGGCATTCACGTTCTGAGGCATGCGCGAATTCACCGCGAGAGAGCTGCACGCCTACCTCGAGTCGGCGTCACCGAAACCTGTGCTGCTCGATGTGCGCGAGCCGTGGGAATTCGATACGGCGCGTATTGACGGCGCCATCCTGGTGCCGATGCGCAGCATTCCCACCCGGGCACAGGAGTTCGACAAGCAACAGGAAATCGTGGTCATCTGTCACCACGGTGTACGCAGCCGCATGGTCGGCCTGTTCCTGGAGAACCAGGGCTTCAGCAACATTGTCAACCTGACCGGCGGAGTCGACGCCTGGGCCCGCGACATCGATCAGCACATGGCGACTTACTGAATGACACTGCTACAACGTCTGTGGGTGCTGGGATTGCTGCTGGGCTGCGCCTCCGCGCAGGGCGCCGACCTGATCACCGTGTACCGGGAAGCGGCGCGGACCAATCCACAACTGGCCGCGGCAGCGGCCAGCCTGCAGGCGGTGCGCGAACGCCGGCCGCAGGCCATCGCCGGTCTGCTGCCCAGCATCGATGCCACCGGCGCCATCGAACGCCAGCGCCTGAAAGATCTGAACCAGTCCGCGCCCGCCGACAACGTCACCAACAAGCTGGCCAGTCTCGATCTGATTCAGCCGCTGTTCCGCTACGACCGCTGGATTCAGCTCGAGCAGTCCGACAGCGAAATCGCACGCGCCGAAGCCGAGTATGCCGCCGCCCAACAGGAACTGATGGTGCAGGTGGCCGAGCGCTATTTCAACGTGCTGGACGCCCAGGATAACCTGGAATTCGCCGAAGCCGAGAAGAGCTCCATCGGGCGCCAGCTGGAACAGGCCACGCAACGCTTCGAGGTCGGCCTGATCGCCATCACCGACGTCAAGGCGGCCCAGGCGCGCTATGACCTGTCGGTCAGCCAGGAAATACGCGCCCTCAGCCAGCTGGTGGAAGCCAAGGACGCGCTGCGCGAAATCGCCGGCGAGTTCTATGACGAACTCGCGCTGCTCAAGCCCGATCTGGAACTGCTGCGGCCCAATCCGGATTCGGCGGAGGCCTGGATCGAACGCGCCCGGCAACAGAACCTCAGCGTACTGGCCGCCCAGGCCGGGGCCGAAACCGCGCGCCAGCAAATCCGCCTGCAGCGCGCCGGTCATTACCCCACGCTCGACCTGAACGCCACCACCGGCTACGTGGAACGCAACTTCGGCGGCGTGGTTCCTCAGGAACGCAACGACAGCTCTATCGGTCTGCTGCTGAACATTCCGCTGTATGAGGGCGGCAGCGTGAATTCACGCACCCGCGAGGCACAGAGCCGCTTCCAGGAGGCCCAGCAACTGCTGCAACAGCAGGAGCGTGCCGCGGAGCTGGAAACGCGCAACGCCTTCCGCGGCATACGCACCGACATCGCCCAGGTCAAGGCGCTGGGCGAATCCCTGCGCTCCACCGAAATCGCCGTGGAGGCCGAGGAAGCCGGCTTCGAGGTCGGCACCCGCACCATCGTCGACGTACTGAACTCGCAGCGCGAGTACTACCTGGCGCGGCTCAACTATGCGCGCGCCCGCTACCTGTACGTGGTCGACCAGCTGCGCCTCAAGAGGGCCGCCGGCATCCTGACCGAGGGGGACCTGCAGGAAGTCAACCAGGCACTGGTGGCACCGGCGGCGCGATGAGCGACAGCACTGCACTGTGCCACGGCCGCGACTCCGTGCTGGTGGCGATCGACATTCAGGGCCGGCTCGCCAGCGCCATGCCGGCGGCAGACCTGGACCCATTCCTGCAAAGCACCTCGGTGCTGCTGCGCGCCGCCGTGTATCTCGACATCCCGATTCTCGCCACCGAGCAGTACCCGCAGGGGCTGGGCGAAACGCTGCCCGAAATCCGCCAGCATTATCCCGAGTCGGCCAGCTGCGTGGCCAAGACCGGCTTTTCCTGCTGTGCCGCCGACGGCTTTACCGCCTCAATGCAGCGGCTGGATCGCAACCAGGTGATCCTGACCGGCATGGAGACCCACGTCTGTGTGCTGCAGACTGCGCTGGAGCTGAAACAGAGCGGCTATCAGGTGTTCGTAGCGCAGGACGGCGTGTGTGCGCGCAGCCGGCAGCGCACAGAAAACGCACTTGCCCGTTTGCGCCAGGCCGGTATTATCGTTACCCACTCCGAGTCCGTGCTGTTCGAGTGGCTGCGCGATGCACGACATCCGCAGTTCAAAGCGGTCTCGAAGCTGGTGAAAGAAATGGCGAGCTGACCCGTGACCGACACACCCGCACAGCAGGCCCCTGACTTCAGCGACCCCTTGGCCGTGCTGCACGGCTGCCACGAAGACATGCTGGCGCAGTGCGAGGCGCTGGAAGACCTGGTCGCCCATATTCGCGCACACGGTTTCGACGCCGAAACGCGCAAGCGCATTGCCGGCACGGTGCAGTTTTTCACCACGGTTGCCGTTCAGCATCACCAGGACGAAGAGACCGACCTGTTTCCCATCCTCAACCGCCAGTCACTGAAGCTGGCGGATATCGTGTTCCGGCTGCGCAAGGATCACGAGCAGCTGCACACGCTTTGGGACACGCTGTTTCTGGATTTCAAGCAAGGTCCGGCGCTCGCCGAAGACGACGCCTTCGCGGATCACGTTGCGGCATTTTGCAGCGGCTACCGCGAGCACATCAAACGCGAAACCCGGGAGCTGCTCAGCATGGCCCAGCACATTCTCAGCCACCAGCAGCTGGAAGACATCGGCCGCGCTATGGCCAGGCGGCGCGGCATACGGCGCTGATGCAGCGGGGATCCGCTGGAAAACCATTGACCGCCAATACCCGGAGCACCTAAAGGACACCAATACCCAAAGGGCACAAGGGACGCGAAGGAAAGCATAAAAGACTTTTCTCTGCGCTCTCCGCGGCCTCGATGTGAATGGCGTGGCCAATGGGCCGATCAAATCAGGCCATCACGCATTCGGTAACAGCTCGTCCAGCGGCGCCATGGTCAAATCCACCGCGCCCCGGTGGCGTTCGATCACCCGGCGGCCGGCGGCCACCGCCCCGCTCCGCCCTGGTTCATCACCAAGCCAGTCAATAACCGTCTGCGCCAGTTCCGCATCCGTCTCGATCTGTTGCACGGCCCCGCACTCGAGCAACCCGTCGTAGACCTGCCGGAAATTTTCCACGCGAGGCCCGGTCACAACCGCAGCACCGGCGAGCAGGGCTTCCAGCGGGTTGTGGCCACCGTGACCCACCAGGCTGCCACCGACAAACGCCACCGCGCACAGCCCATAAAGCACCCCCAGATCGCCCAGCGTATCGACGATCACCACCTGATCGCGGGCAGCCAGGGAATTTATGCTGCTGTACAGGCAACAGCCGAATCCCGCGCGAGCACACAGCGACGCCACCTCGCCGGCGCGCTCGGGGTGGCGCGGCACCAGCAGCAACAACGCCGCGGGAATGCGTTCGAGCACACGGCGGTGTGCCTCCAGCACCCGCGTTTCCTCGCCGCCATGGGTACTGCCCGCAACCCAGCAGGGCCGGGCGGGCGCCAGCTTCACGCGCGCCGCGGTCACACGCTCGCCAAAGTCCTCGGGCAGGGCGGCGTCGAACTTCAGGTTGCCGGTCACAACGATACGCTGGCGCTGTACACCCAGCTGCAGGAACCGCTCGCGATCCTGTTCGGTCTGCGCCGCGACCCGCTGCACACAGTCGAGCGTGGACTTCGTCAGTCCCGCGAGCCAACGGTAACGTCGCAGCGAAGCTTCCGAAAGCCGCGCATTGACCAGGAGCAGTGGAACCTGGCGCGCCCGTAACCCATGATACAGGTTGGGCCAGATTTCGGTTTCCATCACCACGGCAAGCGCGGGCGCCACGCGCGCGAGGAAACGCCGTACCGCCCCCGGCAGGTCGTAGGGCAGGTAGACGCAGCGCACGGCGACGCCGAACAGCTGCCGCGCCATTGCCCGACCGGTCGGCGTTGTGGTTGTCAACAGCACCGGTCGCTCGGGCCAGCGCCGGCGCAAGGCGGCCACCAGCGGTTCGGCGGCGCGCACCTCGCCCACCGACACGGCATGAATCCACAGCGTCCCCGGCGCCGCTGTCTCGACAAACCCGAAGCGCTCGCGCCAGCGTCGGCGGTATTCCGGAACGCGCCAGCCACGCCACCACAGGCGCAGCAGCACCCCTGGCAGCGCCAGGTACAGGGTCAGGGAGTACAAATACCGCAACAGCTTACGACCGTTCCTGAGAGAAACTGACTGTTTATCCGTTTCATGGGCACCCGATCATAGCACCGAGGGCATTTGCTACAATCGCGCGCGTACCGGGCAGCACTTTTTTCTGCACCTTAACCACAAAGGTCACAAAGGAACAAACTGTGGAATGTCTCTTGTAAAGATTTCGTCGGGCACGATGTGCGGTTTGCGTGCGGTCAGCGGTAAGCCTGCAATCTCTTTTGCTTTTAATTCCTTTGTGACCTTCGTGCCCAGGGTGGTTGGAAATGGGAACGAATGATTCC
>CBDTYI010000170.1:0-6167 GCA_965364565.1 uncultured Gammaproteobacteria bacterium
GAACATCGCTATCACGGTGATCAAGGACGGCTTTCCCGGCGACCCCAGCCAGACCTTCTTCGTCGGCGAGCCGTCGGTCATCGCAAAACGTCTGGCCACGGTAAGCTATGAATGCATGTGCATGGGGATCCGCATGGTCAAGCCGGGGATCCGCCTCGGTGATATCGGCTATGCCATCCAGAGGCATGCCGAAGCGCACAACTTTTCCGTGGTGCGTGAATACTGTGGCCACGGCATCGGGCGCGAGTTTCACGAAGACCCGCAGGTGCTGCACTATGGACGACCCGGAACCGGAATGGCACTGGAGCCCGGCATGACTTTTACCATCGAACCGATGATCAACGCCGGCAAGCGTCACACCAAAGTGCTCAAGGACGGCTGGACTGTGGTCACCAAAGACCACAGCCTGTCAGCCCAGTGGGAGCATACCGTGCTGGTGACCGAAAACGGCTACCAGGTGCTCACCCTGCGTTCCGGCGAGACCATCTGAGCATGAGCGCCGAAGGCAGCGGTGTTGTGACCGCCCCTGCAGCCAGCGGCCGCGGCGAAGCGTTTCAGTCCTGGTTTGCGCTCGCCGAGCTGGAGCAGGCGTTCCGCGATCCACGGCCGTCGCCGGCACTGTGCCGTCGTTTTCTGACCGACGCCCAGCGCGTGCTGCTGGAGCGCTTTCACGCCGGCGCCGATATCGAGGACCTCATCCATGGGCGCAGCTGGCTGGTCGACCAGGTCCTGGTGCGCTGCTGGGAGCGCCTGCTCGGCGACAGCGACGCCGCGCTGGTAGCGGTCGGCGGTTACGGGCGCCGCGAGCTGCTGCCCGGCTCCGACGTGGACATCATGGTGCTGCTCGGCGCGGCGGAAAGCCCGCAGCTCAGCGGACAGATCGAACAGTTTCTGATGCTGCTGTGGGACATCGGCCTCGAAGTCGGTCACAGCGTACGCACCCTCAACGACTGCAGCGAGCAGGCGCAGGCCGATATCACGGTGGCCACCAACCTGATGGAAGCGCGCCTGCTGTGCGGCGTGCAGGCCTTGTTCCTGGACATGCGCACGCGCACCGGCCCGGCCCATATCTGGCCCGAACGCGAGTTTTTCGAGGCCAAGCTCAAAGAGCAGAAGGAACGTTACCGGCGCTTCCACGATGCGCTGTATAACCTGGAGCCGAATGTCAAGGAGGGCCCCGGAGGCCTGCGCGATGCGCAGATGATCGCCTGGGTTTTCAAGCGTCATTTCGGCTCCGACAGCCTGAGCGCGCTGATCGGCAGAGGTCTCATCACCCAGAGCGAATACCAGACCCTTATGGAGGGCCAGCGGTTTCTGTGGAAGGTGCGCTTTGCCTTGCACACCATCGCCAATCGGCGCGAAGACCGGTTGCTGTTCGATCACCAGCGCACGCTGGCAAAACTGCTGGGCTACCAGGATCGCGACCACAAGCTGGCCGTGGAATGGTTCATGAAAGATTATTACCGCGCCATCCAGGAACTCAGCCGGCTCAACGAAATGCTGCTGCAGCTGTTGAGCGAACTGATACTGCACCGCGACGACCCGGGACAGGCCATTCCCATCAACCGGCGCTTTCAGGCCCGCAAGGGCTTCCTCGAGGTCACCCACGAACGGGTATTCAAGCGCTATCCGTTTGCACTGCTGGAGCTGTTCCTGCTGATGCAGCAGCACAGCGAGCTCAAGGGCGTGCGCGCGGCCACCATCCGGCTGGTGCGCCACCACCGCTACCTGATCGATGACAAGTTCCGCCACGACATCCGCACCCGCAGCCTGTTCATGGAGATCTTCCGCCAGCCACGCGGGCTGACCCATGAACTGCGGCGCATGAACCGCTACGGGGTGCTGGCCGCCTATTTTCCCGCGTTCGCCAATATCGTCGGGCAGATGCAGCACGACATGTTTCATGCCTATACGGTCGACGAACACACCCTTTTCGTGGTGCGCAACTTGCGCCGCTTCTTCGTGCCGAAATATATGCACGAGTTCCCCCTGTGCAGCCGCGTCGCCCACAGCATCCCCAAGCCGGAGCTGCTGTACCTGGCCGGTTTTTTCCACGACATCGGCAAGGGACGCGGCGGCAACCATTCCGAGCAGGGCGCCGAGGAGGCGCGCGCGTTTCTTGCCCTCCACGGCCTGAGCGAATACGACCGCGAGCTGGTGGCCTGGCTGGTGGAAAACCACCTGCTGATGTCACAGACCGCGCAACGCCGCGATATATCCGACCCCGAGGTGATCAACGACTTTGCGCGTCATATCGGTGATCGTCGACGCCTCGACTACCTGTACCTGCTGACGGTTGCCGATATCCGCGCCACCAACCCGACCCTGTGGAACAACTGGAAGGACGCGCTGCTGAAAGACCTCTACCGGGCCACCCAGCAGGCGCTGCGCCGCGGCCTGGAAAATCCGCTGCACCGCGACGAGCTGATCCTCGATATCAAGATGGCGGCGGTCGCCCGGCTGGCGGAGCGTGGCGTGGACCGCGCCCTGTTGCACCGGCTGTGGGACGATCTGCCCGAGGAGTATTTCCTGCGCCATAATGTCGAGGAAGTGATCTGGCACGCCGTCACCATCCTCGGCGAGGGCGACATCGACGGCGCGCACGTCGACCTGTGCCCGCAGTCCGAGCGCGGCGGCAGCGCGCTGTTCATCTACACACCCGCGTGCGACCGGCTGTTCAGCCGCACCACGGCACTGCTGGACCAGCTGGGACTGAGCATCACCGATGCACGCATCATCACCAGCCGGCGCAACTACGCCGTTGACACCTACCTGCTTTTGAACCCGGACGGCGAAGCCATACTGGATCATTACCAGACCCAGGAACTGCTCACCCTGATGCTCGAACAGCTGTCCAACCCGGAGACGGCACCGGCCGTGGTGGCACGCCCGGCACCGCGGCGCATGCGCCATTTCAAGGTCGCCACCGAGGTGCGCTTCCACCCCGACGAGGTGAACCGGCGCACCATCATGGAACTGTACGCCACCGATTACCCGGGGCTGCTGTCACGGGTCGCGCGCGTGTTCTACGCTTGCGGCACACAACTCCAGAACGCCAAGATCGCCACCTTCGGCTCGCAGGCCGAGGATGTTTTCTATGTCACCGCCGAGAACGGAGGCCCGCTGAACGAGCGGGAGCAGCAACAGCTGCGGGAGAGACTGATCGAGGCACTCGATCAGTCCGACTGAGCGAGCTCGATCAGCTCGATGCCATTGCCGTCCGGATCGTGGCAAAACAGCGCGCAGCGCCCGGAGCGGCTGCGGGTGAAGGGAATGCCGTGCCGCTGCAGGCGCTCCTCAATAGCATCCATACCATGCAGCCGCAGCGCCGTATGCCGGTCACGACCGGCGTGCTCGGGGCGCACGCCGCCCGCATCGGGATTCGGCAGTTCGAGCAGATGAATCTGCTGTCCGCCGCCGACGTCCAGCCAGGCGCCGGGAAAGCCGAGCTGCGGGCGCGCGGCATTGACCTGCATGCCGAGGACATTGACGTAGAATTCCAGTGCGCGCGCAGTGTCGGCCACAATGACGCTGGCGTGATGAATGCCGAGAAATTCGCTCATGTGTGCTCCCTGACGTGCGCATGCGCGGCCAGATAGGCGGCCACCAGGATCAACGCACCGCCCAGCCACTCCTGCAACAGCACCTGCTCATCGGTCAGCAGCAGCGATGACACCGCGCCCACCACCAGCTCGAACAACAGGATCACCGCGGATCGGTGCACCGGCATGCGGCTGACACCGTAGATCACCGCCAGTGACATCACAAAGAAACCGAACCAGCCGAGCGTGGCGGCACCGGCCCAGGTGGAAAGCGCCACCCGAGGAACGGCCACATCGGCCAGCGCAATCCAGACGCCGGCCACCAGCACCACGCCCAGCCAGCTGGCAGCGGACTTGGTCGGAACGGACACGCTGTGCATTTTGCGCACCATGACATTGCTGAAGGCGAATGCAAGCCCGGAAGAAACCGCCAGCCAGTCGGCTTCATCGCGCGGCCAGGGCATGCCCATCTCGGCATCCCACAACATGGCGACCGCCCCGGCGATGGCCAGCAGGAACACCAGCAGCCCGCTGCTGCCGGGATGCTCACGGAGAAAAACCCAGCCCAGCACCAGCGCCCACAGCGGCGACAGGTAGAACAACAGCAATACCCGCACCACGGTTCCGTCCAGAACCGCCAGCACGAATGCGACATTGCACCAGCCCACCGCCAGCGTCATGAGCAGCAGCACCACGGGCTGAGCGCGCCAGTCGTGCCGGCCGCGCCACAGCCACGCCAGACCCAGGGCGAGCGCCGCCGCGTAGCTCGCCAGCGTCAGCCACAAGCCCTGCAGCCCCTGCGCCTCCAGCAGCCGCAGCGGATACCACACCAGTCCCCACAGGGTGGCGCTCAGCAACAGGCTGAGTATCGGAAGGATATGCTGCGTATGTGCCTGCTGCATGGGATTCAGTGCTCGACGAACAGCGACAAAGTGCTAGGGCAAACTATGCAACTGCCCTTATACTTTTGCCTCCGCTTCGCATGGTTTTGTACCTTCTTGTCGATTCGATGAACCCAGATCTCGCACGCCTGCAACCCTATCCGTTCCAGCGCATGGCCAGACTGCATGCGGGGGTCACGCCGCCCGCCGGCCTGGAACCGCTGCGCCTGTCCATCGGGGAACCCAGGCATCCGACGCCGGGATTTATCAGCGAGGCAGTGATCGAGCACCTGCACGGCCTGTCGGTGTATCCCAGCACGCTTGGCAGCGACGCATTGCGCAGCGCCATCGCCGCCTGGCTTGGCCGACGCTTCCGGCTGCCTGCGCACAGCCTGGATGCCGCACGCCAGGTGTTGCCGGTCAGCGGGACCCGTGAAGCCCTGTTCGCGGTGGCCCAGTGCCTGGTCGACCGCAGCGCGCAACCGCTGGTGCTGATGCCGAACCCTTTTTATCAGATCTACGAAGGCGCTGCACTATTGGCCGGCGCCGAGCCTTACTTTCTCAACACCGACGCCGGTAACGGCTACCTCCCGGATATCGGTGCGGTGCCCGACTCGGTGTGGCGACGCTGTCAGCTGATCTATCTGTGTTCGCCCGGCAATCCCACCGGACAGGTCGTCGACCTGCCGGCGTTGCAGGAACTGATCGAGCTGGCACTGCGGTACGGGTTCGTGATCGTTTCCGACGAATGTTACTCGGAGATCTACCAGGACGAGAGCCACCCTCCACCGGGCCTGCTGGCCGCCGCGGCGGCCATGGGCAACGACGCTTACCGCCAGTGCCTGGTATTCCACAGCCTGTCGAAACGCTCCAATGCGCCGGGCCTGCGCTCCGGTTTCGTCGCCGGCGATGCGCGCCTGATCGAGGCATTTCTGCTGTACCGTACCTATCACGGCTGCGCCATGCCGCCCGCCACCCAGGATGCGAGTACGCGGGCCTGGCAGGATGAACGACATGTAGCGGAAAACCGGCGACTGTATCGGGAAAAATTCGCCGCCGTGACCGACATACTCGCACCGGTGCTGGACGTACAGGCACCGCCGGCGAGTTTCTACCTGTGGCCGCGCACGCCCATTGACGACCAGGAGTTTTCGCGGCGGCTTTACCAGCAACAGAATGTTATCGTATTGCCCGGCAGCTACCTGTCGCGCGACACCGCGGCAGGAAACCCCGGCAACAACCATGTGCGCGTAGCGCTGGTGGCACCGCTCGACGAGTGCGTGGAGGCCGCCCGGCGCATTCGCGCCTTTGTGGAACAGTTATAGAACAACGAGCAGGAGAACCCCATGAGTGACTTGCAGGCCACCATTGAAGAAGCTTTCGAGCGCCGCGCCGACATCACGCCGCGCAGCGTGGAAACCCACGTCAAGGAGGCCACCCAGGAAGCCATCCGCATGCTGGACAGCGGGCAGGCGCGGGTCGCCCAAAAGAAGGACGGCAAATGGGTCGTCAATGACTGGCTGAAGAAAGCGGTATTGCTGTCGTTCCGCATTCAGGACAATGAATTCATGAAAGGCGGCTTCACCAATTACTACGACAAGGTGGCGTCCAAGTACGCCGACCATAACGCGCGCGAATTTCGCGCCGGCGGCGTGCGCGTGGTGCCGCCGGCCACGGCCCGCTTCGGCTCCTACATCGCGCCCGGGGCGGTGCTGATGCCCTCCTATGTCAACATCGGCGCCTA
>CBDTYI010000171.1:0-6105 GCA_965364565.1 uncultured Gammaproteobacteria bacterium
GCTCGCTGCGCCCGTCGAGAATCAGCTCGGACAGGATGCGGCCGACCACCGGCGACAACTGAAACCCGTGCGCCGAAAAACCGAAGGCATGATACACGCCGGGCGCCGTGCCGCTGGGTCCGATGACCGGTATATGATCCGGCATGAACGCTTCCATACCGGCCCAGGTGCGCACGATGCGCACGTTGACCAGTTGCGGAAACAGCGCCAGCACCGTGCGCGCGCTGACCGCCAGCTTGCGCCAGTTCATTTCGGTGCTTTCGCGCTGCAGATCGAGCCGCGCCAGGTGCGCACCGCCGATCAGCAGTGTGCCATTGTGCATCTGTTTGAACGACAGCTTGCGGCTCGCCGCCCCCACCACCGGGTCGATGAAATGCGGCAGGCGCTCGGTCACCATCATCATGGGCGCACCCGGCGTCAATGGCACCGGCTCGCCCAGCATGGCAGCGATGGCATTCGCCCAGGCGCCGGCGCAGTTGACCAGCACCGGGGCCTGAAACTCGCCGCGCGCTGACTGGACGCGCCAGTCGCCGCCGCTCTGCTCCACCCGTTCCACGCGGGTCGAGTGCAGGTAGTGCACGCCCAGCGAGCAAGCCTTGTTGCGGAATGCGGTGAGCGCATGAAACGGGCGCGCGTAGCCATCCCCGCGACAGATCAGGGCCCCGACGCAGTTCGGGGCCAGCGCCGGAACCAGGCGGTACAGCTCGTCGCGACCGATCAGTTCCTCGTGCCGGTAGCCGAGCGAGCGCACCAGCGCCGCCCGTTGCTCGAGCTTTTCCATGTCAGCGGCGTTCTCCGCGATCCGCACCTGGCCGGGGAAACGCGCATCACAGTCGGAATCGACCAGTTCGCGGATGTGGTGCCAGGTTTCGGCGGCCGCTACCGCAAGCGGTATCTCGGCCGGGTGGCGATTGAGCTGACGCAGGCCGCCGGCGTTCACCCCCGAGGCGTGCCGACCGGGACTGTCCTTTTCCAGTACCACACAGCGGCTGCCGCGCAGCGCCAGGTGCAGGGCGGTGGAAAAACCCATCAGGCCGCCGCCCACGATGACGACGTCTGCCTTCATTCGCGCTCCTCGGGGTACAGCCCGGCAAGCTGCGCCAGGGTAAGGGTGTTGACCGGCGGGCGCTCGCGGTAGTGGCCGGTTTCGGCCACCGTTCTGCCGCTGGCCGCGGCAATGATGTGGCCCACTGCCTGCGAACACTGGCGGCCCTGACAGGGGCCCATGCCGCAGCGGGTCAGGAACTTGACCTGATTGCTGTCCAGGTGACCGTCGGCCACCGCCGCGCGGATGGCGCCGGCGCAGACTTCCTCGCAGCGGCACACCAGAGTGTCATCGTCCGGCACCCGGAGCATCGCGTCGGAGATGCGGAAAAACGATTCCAGAAAGGGACGAATGTGCAGATCTTCCTGCATCCACTGGCGGTCCTGGCGCGCCAGCCGGTCGCGGCTGGCGGCATCCAGCCGGCCCAGCGCGTGCAGCGCCTGCAGGGCCGCCAGTCGGCCGGCGTGCTCGGCGGCGCGTGCCCCACCGATTCCGGCGCTGTCGCCCGCCACCAGGATCCCCGCCACGCTGGTCTGACCCCAGGCGTCCAGGCACGGCCGCCAGCACTGTTGCCCGGCGTCCCACTCGTGGCGACAGCCGGCCACCTGGGTCAGCTGGGTCGCGGGAATGACGCCGAAATGAACCAGCAGCAGTTCGGTTTCCAGCCGCTCGGTTCGACCCCGGTGCCTGAAGCTGACCGACTCCAGGCGTTCGTCGCCGTGTGCGCGCAGCTCGCTGATGTTGTGCAGGGTGCTGATTCCGGCGCGCTTGAGATCCCGTTTGTAGAACAGCCCCCGGGTCAGGTAATGGCGCGCCAGCAGGGCGCGCGGCAGCCGTGGCAGCGCATACAGGTGGTTGATCATGGGGGTCAGATCGAGCAGCGCCTGCACCTCGACACCGGCGTGCAGGTACTGCCAGGCCAGCAACAGCAGCAGCGGGCCGGAGCCGGCCAGCACCACACCGTCAGCCGGTACGATGCCGTGCGCCTTGAACAGGATCTGGCCGGCACCCGCGTTCATGACCCCGGGCAGTGTCCAGCCGGGGAACGGCACCGGGCGTTCCATCGCGCCGCCGGCGATCAACACCTGGTCGGCGGTGAGCATCCGCGCCCTGCCCTGTTGCAGCAGGCCGATCTCGCGGCTCGGGGTCAGGGACCAGACCCGGCTGTCGGGAAAGTACTGTGCACCGCTGGACCGAAACGCATGCACCAGATCCCCGCCGCGCCGGTAATCGGCACCCAGCTGTTCGGCGCGCTGCGCTGACACCGACTCGATGCCGCGGTAGATCTGACCACCGGGGGCGGATTGCTGATCGAACAGCGCCACCTCGATACCCTGCCCGGCCGCCAGGCTCGCCGCGGCGAGCCCCGCCGGACCGGCACCGATGACGACCAGCGGGTAGTGCGTCTTGATCACCCTGCCTCGCCCGCTCCCTGCTGACATTCGATGCGCATGCCTTCCCTGACCGTCTCCAAGCAGGCGCGCTGGTTAGGGCGGCCATCGATAACCATCAGACACTCGTAACACGCCCCCATCAGACACAGGGGTGCGCGCGGCGCCCCGGATACCGGTGTCGTGCGGGTATGCGTCAGCCCCTGCGCCAGCACCGCGGCGGCCACCGTCTCGCCGCGCCGCACCTGCACCGGCTGGCCGTTGATGGTGACATTCACCGGCTCGCCGGCATTGCTGTCGAGGCGCCTGAACACGGCCGGCTACAACCGGGCCTGCTGCATGATGTCGGCATGCTCGAATATCATGCACTGCTGCAGGTCGAGCTCGCGACCCACGCCGGCGGTGAGCGCGCGCCGGTACATGGCCAGGGCGATCGCCACGTCGATATAGGCCAGGCCCACGGCATTGAAATAGATCCGCTCGTCAGCCGCTTCACGCCCACGCTTGTGGCCGGACACCAGTTGGTGCAGATCGGCGTGGATATCCGCCGCCGAGATCAACCCCTCCGCATACATGCGGCTCAACGTCTGGGTGCGGTGCGTCACGGTGGCCCAGTCGTCGCACACGATCTTGTCGCACTGCTGCGCCACTTCGTACTCGTCTTCCCAGCCGCCGATGTGACTGTAGAAGGCGCCCGGCTTCATCCAGGCCGCCTTGAGCAGTGGCGCCTGGGCGCTGGTCGCGGTCACCAGGATGTCGGCGCCGTCCATGGCGGCGCGCGCCTGGGTGTTGGCGGCCACGAACTCCATGTCCGGAAACAGCGGAGCCAGCTCGGCGACGAACTGCTGTTCGGCTTGCACACTGGTGTCGGCCACCCGGCATACCTTGAGCGTCGGGCGCACCACCTTCATCGACAGCATATGCATCTTGGCCTGTTCACCGGCGCCGATAAAGCCGATCACTTCGCTGTCCTGGCGCGCCAGATGCTTGGCCGCGATGGCGCCCATGGCTGCCACCCGCATATTGGATGCCAGGGTGCCTTCCATCACCGCTATGGGGAACCCCTTTTCGATCTCGGACAGGACAAAGATGGCCGACAGATTCTGCACATCGTGCAGCGCAGGATTGCGCGGAAAAACCGATACCCACTTCACGCCGCAGACCTTTTCGTTCAGCAGGGTCGCGGGGAGGCAGTTGATGCGCTCCTGACTGACCGGGTCGAAGATCTGCACGATCTTTTCCGGAAACAGGATCCGCTGCGCCTCGAAATCCAGCATCGCTTTCTCGGCGACCTCCATGGCCATACGCAGATCGAATCCGCCCGCGTGCAGCAGGTCCTCCTGCGAAAAGTAACTGAAACTCACCCGGTGTTTGTTCATGAATGCTCCTCCATGCGCCCTTGTTATGCCTGTTGCCTTGTTATCCGGCCGGTATAATGCGGATCATAACACGCGCCACGGCGGTGCCGGCGCGTGACCCATCGACCGGTCGCCCGCTGCGAGGTGGCGCGACGGAGACATGACTTGAACTGGCGTAACACCGACACCCGCTACGGCGCAGTCAGCATCGGCTTGCACTGGCTCATCGCCGCGGCCGCCGTCGGCCTGTTTGCGCTGGGCGCATGGATGGTGGAACTGACTTATTACGATCCCTGGTACCAGCGCGCGCCGCAGCTCCACAAGAGCATCGGCGTGCTGCTGTTCGGCGTCGTGCTGGCGCGCCTGGCATGGCGCCACGTCAATCCGCACCCGCGGCCGCTCGGCACCGCGCTGCAGCACCGGATTGCGGTCGGCGTGCATCGGCTGCTGGATGGCTTGTTGTTCGCGCTGGCCGTGAGCGGCTACCTGATATCGACCGCCGACGGGCGCCCCATCGGGGTGTTCGAGCTGTTCAGCGTGCCCGCCACCCTGAGCGGCCTGGAGCACCAGGCAGACATCGCCGGATGGGTGCACAAGCTGCTCGCCTATGCGCTGCTCGGCGTGACCGCCCTGCACGCCGGCGCCTCACTCAAGCACCACTTCGTCGACCGTGACAACACGCTCAGACGCATGCTGAGCCGCGAACCCTGATACCATCAACAGCATAATCTCGGGAGGTAAGCGAATGAGAAATCGACTGTACAGTTGCGCCGCACTGGCTCTTGCCCTGAGCGCTGCCAACCTGGCGCAGGGCGCCGATTACCTTATCGATACCGAGGGGGCGCACGCCTTTATCCAGTTCCGCATCAAGCACCTCGGCTACAGCTGGTTACTGGGGCGTTTCAACGACTTCGAGGGGCGCTTCTCCTACGACGAGCAGGACCCTGCCGCATCCAAGGTGCAGGTGACCATCCGCACCGCCAGTATCGACTCCAATCACGCCGAACGCGACAAGCACCTGCGCGGGGAGGACTTCCTGGCGGTGGACAAGTACCCCGAGGCGCGCTTTGTGAGCACCGGGTTCAGCGAAAACGACGACGGTACCGCCACCCTGAGCGGAGATCTGACCCTGCACGGGGTGACTCGTCGGGTCAGCATCGAGGTGCAGCACATCGGCCACGGACCCGACCCCTGGGGCGGATACCGGCGCGGTTTCCAGGGCACCACGGTTCTGAAACTGGCGGATTTCGGCATCGATTACGACCTGGGACCGGCAGCGCGCGAGGTAGAACTGTTTCTTTCCGTGGAGGGCATTCGCCAGTAAAGCCAACGGCTCGTGTTAACGGCCGACCGACAAAAAAGCCTGCGCGGCATGGCGCAGGCTTGTTCGCTGCTCATTACGTCGTCCCGCGCCGCCTGCATCACCCGGTGGCGCTGACGGACTCCGCCGGCGGTCGAGCCGGGATGGCGAAGCGGTATGGCGTTATTCCGGCAAACGCGGTGCAGGCGGCGCCTGCTGGCGGGAGCTGTCGGGCGTCGGATTCACCACTATGGTGCTGGGTCCCTGGCCGTAGCCGCCGCCCCAGCCGCCATAACCGGGATAGCCGCCCCAGCCGCCATAACCGGGATAGCCGCCCCAGCCATAGGGTCCACCACCGTAGCCGTAGGGACCGTAGCCGCCGTACGGACCGTAACCGCGATAATAGCCCCGGTCATAACGATCGTCATCGTCGAACCAGCGCGACGGATTCATCATGTTGCCCATGTTGAATGCCTGGGCGTCATTGAGCACTGCCGCGTCTGCGCCCAGAAGCAGCACAACGGACAGAATTGAAAGCGCTGTTTTACGCATCACCGTACCATCTCCACTCGCCATTATGAAAAGCATGTACCGGAACCGGTTGCTGCTTCCGAACCCTCGGGACAGCGTACCCTGGTTACCGTAAGGCCGTACCGACAGGAGACTCCGGTGAAAAATTATAGACTACCGACACCACGGACAATCTCCCCGACGCTATTGTTTATCACCCCGGCAGCCGCAACTGTCGAACGGCCCGCGGCGCAGAGCGTTTTGTCCTAACCTGTCTGCAATCCGTATACCAATTTGCAACAAGCTGTTTTTTCTTCGCTTTATGGATAATCACCGATTATCGAATTGCAACGCTTTGGATCGCAATCCACTTTACCGTCAGACTCTATCTGATTGTGTTGAATAATGTTTTTTCGCTCCGTTCAAGACATGCAACAGCCCTGCAACAGATTCAACGCGCTGCAACAGTCTTAAGGAGAGCAGCGCCGCACGATACCCGCT
>CBDTYI010000172.1:0-6104 GCA_965364565.1 uncultured Gammaproteobacteria bacterium
CTATAATAGGCGCTTATGCCAAGTAAAGTTCCTCAAACCACCTCGGTTGCAGCCACGCTGATGGCCGATATCCTCGCTCAGGCGCGTGCCCGCGACTGGACGCAGAGCCAGCTGGCTGAGCGTGCCGGGCTGCCCGATTCGAGTATCTCGCGTATCAAGCGCAGCGGGCGAGCCGATCTCGACACGCTGGCTCGCCTCGCTGCAGCGCTCGGGCTGCGACTGACGCTGGTGCCTGACCACGACTACGCTGAAAAGATCAACCGCGGCGAGCTGTTCTGATGCGCGACATGGATTTCAGCGTGTGGACGCGCATTGGCGGCGAGCCGACCCGCATGGGGTCGCTGTACGTCACCGACAGCGAGGCGCGGTTTTCCTACGCGAGTGCTTACGCGCAGTCGGGCCTGCCGGGTCTGAGCCTGGTCTATCCGCCCACGCTGTTCCGCGACAGCACCATCGTGCACCGTCGCAGCGGCTCGCTTCACCCGCGCTTCCAGGCCCTGATACCGCCCGCTGACGAGCACAACTTTCAGCGCAAGCTGATGTTGGCCTATCTGCGCGAAAAGGGGGTACAACCGTCGACACCATTCGAGGCGGACCTCGCGCTCCTCGGGCACACCGGCCACGGCGGTATCGGTCACGTGGACGTATTTCCCGACGATGGCGCCGCCGAGGCCTGGTATGCCAACGGCGACAGCGGGCCGCTGGTCCCGCTGGGCGATCAGTTCGGGTTTTCACTCAAGGAGATGATTTCCTGGCTGGACGCCGATGCGCGCTTCATCCTGGAGAGTCTGGGCCCGACACCGAGTGTGGGCGGGGCGATCCCCAAATTGCTGGTGGCGATCCCCGCCGGCGGGTGGGACGGGCGCATCAGCCTGCCCAACCGGACCCGGCGTGCAGACCGCATTGACGTTGTGCTCAAGATCGAGCGCAGCACAACCTATCCCGGACTCGCCGCACTGGAGGCGATGGCATTGGATCTGCACCGCGACGCGGGCTTCGAGGTGCCGCGTTACTGGCGTGCCGAAGTCGGTGGCCTGCCGGCGCTGGCGATCGCGCGCTTCGATCGCGACGCGAACGGCGCGCCGCTGCCGCAGGAAAGTCTGTTCTCGATTCTTGCCGCCGGTGCCCGCGATATCGAGCGCAACACGGATGGCAGCCTGGACCGGGTCGCACGGGTGATCGACCTGGTCAATCCCATGCTGATCAGCGACAAGAAGGCGGCGCGTCTGCACCTGTTCAGGCGCCTGGTGCTGGCGCTGCTGAGCGGCAACGGCGACCTGCACCTGGATAATCTGTCCCTGCTCGGCGCGGCCGGTGAGGCGCGGTTCTCGCCGGTCTATGACCCGACGCCGATGCGTGCCTACAGCGTGCACAACATGCTGTGCGCGGTGCCGTTCGGCGGGTACGGTGAGAGCGCGCCCGACGGCGACCCGCTGCCGCGCGCCTGCGCCGCCTTTGCCGCTGACCTGGGGCTGGGCAAGGCGGCGGTGCAGGACAGTGTCGCCGGCCTGCTGGCCGTCAGCGCCGATTTCCCCGAGCGCGTGGAGGCAGTCGCGGGCCTGCCCGCCGACAACAAGGCGCGCCTGGTAGCCATCCACCGCGACATCCGCCGGCGGCTGCAACCGCTGGCCCAGTGATTGGCTATACGGGCCTGCTGACTATTAACCACAAAGGAACACGAAGGGACACAAAGGAATTTCTTGGTAACAACAGGCCCGACGTTGCGGTCTTTGCGAGCCCCGGCGATTCCTCAGTCAGCCAGGCTCCTGTACGTTAAAACGCATAAGGAACGCAGAGGCAGGCACAGGGCGCTCTAGGAAATAGTTTTCTTTTGCGTCGCTTCGTGGGCCTTTGTGGTTACGAAATTCGCGCCGCCCGTACGCCGCCACTCCGTAGCAGGCCGCCGCAACGCATAGGGCTAGAGAGACGCAGGAAGAAATATTTTAAGAAAAAGGTTTTCCTTTGTGTCCCTTCGTGTTCCTTGGTGGTTGGTAAAAAGGCGCTCAGTCTAGGCTTCGTTCTCCCACTCCGACCAGTCGCTGCGGTTTTCGGCGACGTGGAACAGCGCCGCGACCACGCGGCGGTCGTACTTGCTGCCGGCTTCCTTCAGCAGGCGATCGAGGGCGGCCTGGGGTTTCATACCGCCGCGGTAGGCGCGCGGGCTCACCAGCGCCACAAAGGCGTTGGCGACCGCCAGTATGCGCGCCGTCAGCAGTATCTGCTCGCCGCTCAGGCGATGCGGGTAGCCGCTGCCATCCAGGTGTTCCTGCTTCTGCTTGATGGTGTCCAGCACCGGCCCCTCGAACTCCAGTTCCTCCAGCAGTTCCACACCGAACTGCACATGCCGCTGCACCAGCTCCTGCTCGGCCTCGGTGAGCGGCTCGGTCTTGGTGAGCACTTCGCGGGGGACGAAAATCTTGCCGAGATTGGCCAGGTTGGCGGCCATGTCCAGGGTGGACCGGTCGGTTTCGCTCAGCCGCAGTTCGCGCGCGATGGCGTTGGCGACCTCGACCATGCGCTCGGAATGGTGCGCGGAGTGGGGGTCGTGCAGGTCCACCACATGCATCAGCGTGCCGACCAGTTTGCGCAGCAGACTGGCGTGCTTGCGCTGCGCGCGCTGCAACTCGGTGATGTCCTGCAGTACCAGCAGCGTCGCGTTGAAGCGTTCGCCGACCCGGTCGACCGGCACCATGGAGCATTGCAGGGTCTTCTCTTCACCGCCAATCACCATCTGGCAGGTGCAATGCTGGGCGACTGTCTCCCGGTGCAGCTCTTCCATGGTGTCGGCGAGCGGTTCGACACTGGCCGGTCCGATCACCGCGGACAGGGTGTTGCCCACCAGTTCCTGCGGCTCGGTGCCGGTGGCACTGGCCAGACGGGCGTTGGCGAACAGCACGCGCTGCTGGTCGTCCAGCAACACCACATAGGCTTCGGCATTGTCGGTGACCGCGTGCAGCAGCTCGGTCTGCTTCTGCAGTTGCAGGGTTTTGGCACGCAGGGCATCGGCATCGTGCAGCGCGCGCACGCTGCTGCCGTGGCGCCAGGCGGCGACCAGCGTCGCGGCGATGAAGAACAACAGCAGCGAGAAAGCGGTGATCAGGAAGCGTCGATGGCGGTTGGATTCCTGCAGTGCCAGTCTGGCGTTCACTTGCTGCAGCAGCACCCAGGGGACCGAGCGCAGCGGGCGGCTGGTGGCGAGCACCTCGACGCCGGCGTAGTTGCGAAACTGACCGAATGTGCCCGGCTGGGCGATTGCGGCTGCGGCCGCCAGCTGGTCACGGTCCAGCGGCAGCGACTTGCGCGTCGGCACGCCTCCATCGCCGGTGGGCGACAGGTAAACGACCTGATTGCCTTCCCGTTGCACCAGCAGAGACTCGTCGCTGGAGGTCAGCGGGACGCCGCTGCGAAGCAGTGGATACAGTTGCTTCTCGACGTTCAGCACAGCAAGGATCACACCGCTGTGGGCGTCTTCGCTCTGCGCGCCGAGCACCATCGGCACCGGTACGGCGATACCCAGCAGGACCCGGTCATGCGAGTCCGGTGTGAGTCTGCTGTAGCTGATGCTGCCGTTCTCCAGCGCCGCATCGATGGCGTGCTTGAACGCCGTGCCGAGCTCCGGCATGCCGGAGGTCGAGACCACGAGGTGCTGCTGCAGGTCCAGCAGGGCAAGGCCGCTGGCGTGACGCAACGGAACGTTGGCCGGTAGCGCGGCTTGCTGCTGGTTGTCGGCGAAGCCATAGCGCTCGGCGCTGGCCACGACCAGATTGCGCAGGAACGTCAGTTGCGCCGGCTCGGCAGCCGGGTCTGCTTCCTCGCGCTGCGACAGTTGCCACAGGTACAGTTGCAGTGAGGCGTTGCTCGCCAGTTCCTGCAGGGATCGTTGCTGGCGGTACAGCCATTCCTCGACGGCCTCGACCCGGGTTTCGGCAATCAGACCCAGGCGGATCGACCAGTCATCCAGGTCGCGTTGCCGTTCCTTCTGGATGTAGGCGTTGATCAGCAGGGCGCCCGCGACCAGGATGACGAGCAGGGCGGCAACGCCTGCCCATATCGGTTTTGTACTGGTTTGCTGCAAAATAGGCCCTAGTCCGGAAGATGCATCCACCAGTGCTGCTCATTGATCGAGTACACCGGCAAGTAATGCACAATCGCGTGGTGGGAAAGCACTTCTTCAATCTGGTTGTCGAGAATCAGGATATCATTCTGCTCGGCCACCGCCAGCACCGCATGCGGAACGCGCAGGTTGGTGTCCTGCAGCACCACGATGCGCAGTTCGGCAGGGGAGAAATCCAGCCAGCGCAGCGAGAACAGTTTGGTGATGGCGTAGTCCTCGCAGTCGCCGTCGTTGTAGAGAAATTCCCGTGCCACCGCCCAGTAGTCCTCGGCGCCGTAGTTATCGATATCCAGAACGTAACGTTTCTGGTTGGCATAGCGGTTCACGGCGGTCAGCTGCTCGCTGCGAGTCTGGCCGCGCAGGGTTTCGAGAAATGCCAGCCAGTCGTTCAGATGGCAGCGGTTGAAGCGGCTGGCGCTACAATCGCCTTCCGGCACATCCAGCAGCAGGTGGCGTTCAAGCACTTGTATCCATTGGCCAAACAGGCCGGTGTCGGGCTGTCGGGCCTGCTGATAGCCGAACAGGTCGGCGGGAAATGCAGCCGTCGCCTGGGCAGTGGCGACGAGCGCGAGCCACAGGCCGCCCAGCAGCGCTGCGGGGAAATGCAGGCGGGTCCTGTTCAATTCTGTTCGGCTGCCGGGTTTCTTAGTATAGTTACGCTTCAAGGGTTTCCGCTGTCATCACAGAATCAGACCCAAGATGAAGATCTAAAATTAACCGGGGAAGACTCATGGTTCAAGCAATAACTAATAAAAGAGACTGGATCGGCGCCTTTTTCGCGGTGACCCTGCTGGCCGGACCGGCACTGACTGTCGCTGCCGAGGATCCCGATCTGGACGCGCAGTTCCAGGAGGGCATGGATGCGCTCGAGGATGCGCGCATAAAATCGGCCGTGCGTGCCTTCAGGAATATTCTCGACGCTGACCCTGAGCTGCACCGCGCGAAACTGGAGTTGGCGCTGGCCTATTATCGCTCGCTGCGCTATGAAGAGGCGCAGAAACTGGCCCAGGAGGTGCTGGATGACCCCACCACGCCGCCCGAAGTCAGGGTCACCATCCTGGCATTCCTGGCCCAGGTGCAGGCGGATGCGGAAAAATACGGGCGCAAGAGCGACTACAACGCGTTCATAGCGGCCGGCATCATGCACGACTCCAACGTCAATGTCGGTCCCACCAACGCCGGTATCCGCGTCGGCGATGTGGATCTGAGCCTGACGCCGGACTCGACGTCCCAGAGCGACAACGCCTACGTGCTCAATACCGGTGTCGATCACCTGTTCCAGACCGGCAAGCGAGTGGAGTTCGGCGAGCGTACCGGCACCCTGTTATGGCAGAGCGGCGGCAGCCTCTACTGGCGCCGCTACCACGAGCAGAACGATTATGATCTCCTGGTGGCCAGCCTGAACACCGGGCCGGCATTGCTGATGCTGCGCCAGTGGCGGGCGTCGCTGCAGTTCAAGTCGGACTATCTGACCATCGGCAGCGAGGCGCTGGGCTGGTTCAACTCCGTCAATCCTTCCATCACCTGGCAGTTCCCCAACGGTGAGCTCAACTGGGATTTCAACTACACGCGGCGGTTCTATCACCGCGATATCGACGACGGCCGCGAAGGTGATTATCTGGATACTGGTGTTACGGTGGGCCGCTATTTCAAGAACCGCGAAATCGCCGCGACTGCGGGGCTCACAGCGATCAAGTTCTTCGCCGACGATGACCAGTACGGCTATTGGGGCGGGCAGCTCAATGCCGGCTACAGCGCCGATACCTGGCCCGGCGGCACCTTCTACCTCCGTGGCAGGGGCGGGGCGTACACTTACGATGGCGACGATCCGCTGTTCAACAAGGAACGCACCGATCTCGAGCTGCGTACCACGGCGGGAGTGACCCACGAGTACATCAACGACGAAGATCTGCTGAAAGACTGGATCGTCAATGTCTTCTGGGAACGCACCTACAACAACTCCAATATCGGCGACCTTTACACCTACAAG
>CBDTYI010000173.1:0-6102 GCA_965364565.1 uncultured Gammaproteobacteria bacterium
CCGGGTCTTTACACCCGTCGCGTTCCCGGGCTGGTTTCACGAAATGGCCCCGGCAACGGTACCGGTCGACTACCCACAGTCGCTGCGGCGCTCGGTGCGCGGACCGCCGGCGTCGCCGCTCGTCTGGGGGGTGCAGCTCCCCGCCGCGACCCGGCGGGGAATCGCGTCCCTGACCCGTGACGTACCGGGCGGTGATCTGGTGATCGGAGCCGACGGCCAGGTGACGCTGGAGCCGGAGTGACAGGCGCATGGGCAGGCTCCCCACCCTTATCGTCACCCTGGGCGCCCTGCTGGCAGCCGGCTGCGCACAGCACACCTCACGCCCGGCGCAAAGCGAGGATTCACCGCTGCAGCGCTGGCTCGACGCCGAGCTGGCACCCTACCTGGCGGAGCAGCTCGGCCGGCATCCGCGCTTCAAGGACGCGCCGGTTATGCTGGTCAGCCTGGACGGGCCCGATATTCAACCCGACATCGACGGCCTGACCGGCAGTCTGCGCGACCAGCTGATGGACCGCCTGCTCTCCGAGCCCGGCGTGCGTTTGCCCTGGCAGCCCCAACAGCCGCAGGAGCAGCACCACCGCCGCCTGGAACAGGCGAACTGCAAAAGAATCCGCGACGCCGACTATTACATCGGCATCGAGATCACACGCAGCGCGACCGACCGCTACCGGGTCGCGGTACGCGCGTTGGACGTGCGCGCCGGCGAGTGGGTGAGCGGCTTCGGCAGCAGCTGGTCAGGGTCGCTCACCGGCGGCGAAGTACGCGCTCTGCAGGAACGCCGCAGCGATGAATCCCTGCGCGGCCTGCGGGTGCTGCCGTTCAGCTCCGCGCATCCGGACCTGGCCGCCCGCTACCTCGCCAACAACCTGAGCTGCCTGCTGCGCCAGCAGGACGAGGAGGACCTGGTGATTTACGTGCAGACGCCGCAATCGGACCAGGCCGGGCTGCGCACCCTGCTGGGGCTTATCGGCAACAATCTGTCGCGTTACCACGAGGTGCGGGTCACGGACCGGAAACAGGAAGCGGGTTTCCTGCTGCGCGGTGAAGCCCACCAGATCCAGGCGGAGTTGTACCAGGTGTGGGTAGTGTTGCACCCACAGAGCTCGGGCCAACACCTGCCCGGCATGGACACCGCCACCTATGTTCGCCTGCTGCCGACCGGTGACGAACCCGGGCCACGGCCGGTGGCAGCGAAGTTGCGCAGAGCAAAACCCGCCATCGCAGGAATGGAACTGGTGCGCCGGCACGACATGGATGATGTTTTCGATCCCTGCGTTGAGCAGCGCGACCGCGAATTCGGCACCACACAGGCCGCAGACGGTTGCCCGGTGCTGGAGCTCAGCGTGGAGCGCGCCGACCGGGTGTTTGTCTTCGTGCACGCAACCGGAGACGGCGTCAGCCGTCTGTCCTCCGCAGGCTGCGCCACCGGCAGCGGGCCGACGCCGGATACCGTGGCGACACACCGCTACCGGTTTCCGGCGACACGTTTCTCCGATGCTGACTGGCCCACCGTCTATGCCATCGCCGTCAGCGGGTCGGAACTGGCGCGACGGTTCACGCGCCTGCTGGAGGTGTTGCCGGATGCCTGCGGCAGTGGTGCCGGCATGCGCGCGAACCGGCGGGACGCGGAACAGTGGCTCGCCAGCCTCGACCACCTGATAGCCACCCACAGCGACCATGCCGTCTGGACAGCAAGGCGTATACCATGATGAGAGCAATAGGATTTCTGTCGGGCATTGCCCTGACCGTCGCAGCCTTCCTGCTGGTGCTGGACCACCGGGAAGATCAGCACGCGGCGCCGGGGCCCGCCGGCGACGCCACGCCGGAACAACTGTCAGAGGTATTCGAGGCGATCGCCGAGAGAGTGGATGTTGCGGCGACTGAGCACGCCCCGGCGACGGAATTTGCGGCTGAGCCAGACTCCGCGTTCACCGCGCCTGAAACTCGCCACGGTTTGCAGGTACCGCTGCCGGACCTGCAGCAGCCGGCGGACCTGCAGGCGGTAACGCCAGACAGTGAACCGGTCAGCGCCGAAGGCGCCGCAGCCAACGGTTCCCGACTATCCGAGGCGCCCGCGGGGCGGTACCTGGACGTTCAGACAGAGTCTGCCCAGGCCGTTGCGCCCGGCACTGCATCCGCCACCCGCGCGGGGACACCGCAAGCCGGTTTCGGACCGCCCGGGCTGCCCCCCGAGCAGCACCTCGACCTGCGGGCGCAGGCGGATAGTTTCGACACGGGAGACAGTGGCGGTGCCGGCCTGCACCTGTTCTGGAGCCCGTTCCGCAGCGAGTGGTCGGCACAGGGCTTCGCAAGGCGTTTGAGTTCCGCCACGCGGGTACCGGTAGAGGTGGTCGCCGCCGGCACCGGGCAATACCGGGTGGCGTTCAGCTACCAGGATGAAACGGAACGCCTGGCGCATATCGAGCGCATCGAAACCGTCACCGGCCTGCAACTGGAGTAGTCATGCCGCGCCCGCAATGCACTATGGTCGTCTGCCTGATGCTGTTCGCCGCCGCACCCGCCGCAGCCAAGACGGACGCACCAATCGACGCCGACGCGCTGGAAACACGCTGGCAGAGCTTCTCCCGGACCGCCGCGCAGACTCAACCGGCATTCGAGTTTCCGTACGCGCATTGTTTCAAGCGCGCCGCCGCCGCCCATGAGCTGCCCGAAACCCTGTTGCTGGCGGTTGCCCGGGGTGAAAGCGATTTCGAGCCCCGGGCAAGGTCGCACGCCAACGCCTATGGTCTGATGCAGATACTGTGGCCCGGCACCGCAAAGCACCTGGGGCTGAACCGCCTGTCCGAGCTGCTGGAACCCTGCACCAATGTCGAGGCCGGTGCACGCTATCTCAAGGAGCTGCTGCAACGCTACCAGGGTAACCTGCACCGTGCACTCGCGGCCTACAACTATGGACCGTCACGAATACCGGTTTCCGGCGGAACGCTGCCGGATGGCGCGGTGTGGTACAGCAGCTATATCCTGCGCCATCTGGATTACGTCATGAACGGAAGCAGCAAACGGCCGCGCGCTGCCGCGCCCAGAGCCTACTCGGATCAGGACCGGCTGTTGATTATCCGTTTCGCCCGCCCCTACCGGGCGGCGGCGTTCGTCGAGACGCTGCAGCCCGGCTTCGGAGATATACGCCTGGACTGGTTCCGCCGCCCGGATGGCGACTTCGATGTGGTCATGCTGTACGCCAGCGAACAGGAGCTGCAGCGCGGGCAGCGCCTGCTCGCGGACATGGGGTTTTGAAACCGATGAAACCCATATTGCAGAGGCTGGTTCTGATGTGCGCCTGCGGTCCGCCAGGCCTGGAGGCTGCCGGGACATTCCGCAGCTACGCCGAGGTGCTGAACGTGCAGCCGGTCGTAGAGACGTACTACGCGCCGGTAACACGCGAAGTCTGCACGGAACCGGACGCCGCCGCGCGCGAATTCACCGCGCTGGCGGCAACCATTGGCGAGGACATCCGCCACCAGCAGCGCCTGTGGCAGGCGCAGCGTTCCTGCACCAGCGTCACCGAACAACAGGCCCACGAACGCATAACCGCCTACCGGGTGACCTACCGCTACCGCGGCCATACGTCCACCACGCAGCTGTCCTATGACCCCGGCGAGCGCATACCGGTGACCGTCAGCCTGTCGCCCCTGCCCTGAGCGGTACCGAGCTCGGGATCGGTTAACATCCATCGCCCACCGGAGGCTTCATGCGAAGATGTTCCGGTGTGTTCACTCTGAGCGACCACAATCACGGGCGATGGGCTACCCGGTTATTTCGCTGATTATTATATTAGCAGCAACTCACGGAAGCAGAGCGCTCTGCGGAGACGTCGGGCGAATACATGGCTATGCGGGAAACTCCGGTGGCCGTTGTTCCCCCGGCTGAATACGTTCGACGCCAGGTTGCCGGTTGGACCGACTCGCGAAACGACTGCTATTCTGCCACCGGCCGCAAAAAGGCATCCCTGGCTTCTATGGTCTACAGTTAGCGGATCATCGAAGTGGGTGACCCGCAGGAATATTCGCTCTGAAAATTGGCCCAGGATGCGTACGACATGGAATTGAACGTCCAGGACTCCTCTGGTTTCGGGGACCAAAACGTTATTGGTGCGCAGATCGAGCAGTGTTACCGGCAGCTCCCGATATCTCTGATTGTCAACCTCGTCAATGGCCTGGTACTGGCAGGTGTTCTCTGGGAGGCCGCCGACACAGACGCCCTGCTTATCTGGGTACTCTTCCTCTTCCTTATCACGGGTATCCGTTTTCTGACCCTGCGTGCCTTCCGGGCCGCTCCGCGGGGCGCGCAGTTCAGCCACGATACCTGGAGGCACTCTTTTGTGATCGGCGCATGCGCGGCCGGTGTGCTTTGGGGTGCGGCCGGCGTGATCCTGTTTCACCCGGACTCGTTCCCACATCAGGTCTTTCTCGCGTTCGTGCTGGGCGGCATGGTCGCTGGCGCTGTACCCCTGCTGTCATCCGTGGACCGCGCATACCCGTGTTTTGCGATTCCGGCCGTGTTGCCGATCAGCATACAGATGCTGCTCGCAGGCGATCGTATCCATCTGATCATGGGGCTGTTGATAGCGATCTTCGGTGTCGCCATGCTCGCCTCATCCGCCCAGGTCCGACGCCTGTTTATTGATTCGGCGAATCTCCGCCACAAGCTTTCCACGTCCATCGAGACGGGCCAGGCACTGGAACGGATGGTACGCCTGGACACACTCACCGGAATCGCCAACAGGCGTCTGTTTGAGGAAGAGCTGGAAAAGGAGTGGCGCAGAGCGGAGCGGGACAACGATGCCCTGTCCGTCATCAGCGCCGATGTCGACCATTTCAAGGAATACAACGACTACTACGGACATCTCGCCGGTGACAGATGCCTGGCAAGAGTGGCGCAGACAATGCAAAGTGCGTTGTCCCGTCCGGGCGATGTGGTGGCGCGAATCGGTGGCGAGGAGTTTGCATTCCTGCTGCCCGGAACGACATTGATTGGAGCACGAGCCGTGGCGGAGCTGATACGCCAGCGCATACTCGAATTGAACATGCCACACGAAGCGTCACCCACTGCCGGACAGATCACCCTCAGCTTCGGAATCGCATCCTCTGTTCCTACCTCAACCTCTGCGTCGGCTGATCTGCTCCACGCGTCCGACCTGGCGATGTATGACGCCAAACGCCGCGGACGCAACCAGATCATGCTGACTGGAACATCGGTCTGCGCAAGTTTGAAAACGGCCCAGGGGCGAGATCCAGCAGGGTCTGTTCAACACAGCAGCAACCATGTGCTGCGCTCTCCACGATCAGCGGAACCCGGTCGAAGCTGCCAACCCGGTTTATAGCATCGAGCAGTATCTCAATGACCGGGGCCGCCCTGCAGCGACTCGAGCGCCTTCCGCGCGCCCTTGTGCCCGGCCTTTGCCGCTTTGCCGAACCATTTCCCGGCTTCCTCGGGGTCCTGCGCGGTGCCCTGCCCCTTGAGATACATGTTGCCCAGGTTGTACTGCGCCAGCGGGTGACCGCGCTCGGCGGCCTTGCGAAACCAGGCCAGCGCTTCGCCGTAGTCCTGGCTCACACCCTGCCCTTTGCGGTACATCAGGGCCAGATTGTTCTGGGCGTCGGGGTGCCCGTGTCCGGCCGCCTTGCGGTACCACTCTGCCGCCTCGCCGTAGTCCTGCCTCACACCCTTGCCCTTGGCATAGCGCAGCGCCATGCTGTACTCGGCTGGCGGATAGCCTTTGTCGGCGGCCTTGCGGTGCCATTTGACCGACTCGGCGTAGTCGCGCTTGACCCCGGTGCCGTTGTAATAGCTCAGCCCCAGGTTCTGTTGGGCGACCACGTCGCCTTTGTCTGCCGCGCTTCGAAACCACTGCGTGGACTTCGCAGAGTCCTTTTCGACACCCTTGCCGGCGCGGTACATGGTGCCAAGGTGCACCATGGCCTGGGTGTCGCCCGCATTGGCGGCGCGCAGCATCCAGTTCAGGCCCTCGTTGCTGTCCTGTTCCACCCCCATGCCGCCGGCGTACATCATGGCGATATTGATCTGGGCCTTGGTATCGCCCTGCGCGGCGGCCTTGCGGTACCAGACCAGCGCTTCACCGAA
>CBDTYI010000174.1:0-6082 GCA_965364565.1 uncultured Gammaproteobacteria bacterium
CTCGCTGCGCAGCGGGCAGGCGGTTCTGAACGCCCTGCAGCAGCGCGGCGCGCAGGCGCTGCCTCTGGACGCCGGCGACGACGATTTCGTGTCGCAACTCGGCAGCGGTGGGTTCGACCGCGCCTTTATCGCCCTGCACGGCCGTGGCGGTGAGGACGGCGTGGTCCAGGGACTGCTGGAAAGCCTGGGCATCGCCTACACCGGCAGCGGGGTGTTGGGCTCGGCGCTGTCGATGGACAAGCTGCGCACCAAGCAGATATGGGCGGGCGCCGGCCTGCCGACGCCCACATTCGCCTTGCTGCGGCGCGAAGCTGATCTGCAGGCGGTGGCGGCTCTGGGCTTTCCGGTGATGCTCAAGCCGGCGCGCGAAGGTTCCAGCATCGGTATGACCCGGGTGGAACAGGAGCATGATCTGAAACAGGCCTGGCAGGAAGCAAGCCGCTATGACGGCGAGGTGCTGGCGGAAAGCTGGGTTTACGGTGCCGAGTACACCGCCAGCATTGTTGCCGGTACCGCACTGCCGCTGATACGCCTGGAGACGCCGCGCGGATTCTATGACTACGAGGCCAAGTACCTTGCCGACACGACGCGTTACCACTGTCCGTGCGGCTTGCTCCCAGACGTCGAGGCAGGGCTGCAGGACCTGGCGATGCGCGCATTTCTCGCGGTCGGTGCGTCGGGATGGGGCCGCGTGGACTTTTTTGTCGACAGTGAACAGAGGCCCTGGCTGATCGAGGTGAACACGGTGCCCGGCATGACGGATCACAGCCTGGTGCCGATGGCAGCGCGGGTTCATGGCTGGGATATGCCGGAGCTGGTGTGGCGCATCCTTGCAACCAGTGTGGCGGGGGAGGCGTGCTGATGGCCGGCAAACAGGCACAGGCAAAACGCAAGCGCGAGCGCAAGGCGCGGCCGGTGAGCCAGTGGTTGAAGCCGCTGCTCGCGGTGGCCACGGTGGCAGGCAGCGTTGCCGGTCTGACTCTGATGCTGAACTGGATGAAGGATCCGCACTACTGGCCGGTGCGCACCGTGCACGTCGAAGGGCGTTTTGTGCAGCTGCAACAGGCGCAGTTGCGCAACGAACTGGCGCCGCTGACCGAACAGGGTTTTTTTGCCTCCCAGGTCGGCGAGATTCAGGAGCGCCTGCAGCAACTGGCCTGGGTTGACGCGGTGTCCGTGCGGCGCGTGTGGCCCGATCAGCTGACCGTACAGGTGCTCGAGCAGCAGGCGATCGCACGCTGGGGTGAACGGGGCCTGCTCAATCCGCGCGCCGAGGTATTCGAGCCGGAGCAGGTAGCGGGTCTGCCGGGTTTGCCCCACCTCAAGGGGCCGGACGGACACCAGCAGCGGGTGCTGGGCATGTACCGGCAGATGCTGGAGATACTGCAGCCGCTGCAACTGGGCATCGACAGCCTGCAGCTGGACGCGCGGCGTACCTGGCGCGTGCAGCTGAGCAACGGGCTGAGCGTCGAGGTGGGTAGACACGATCCGGTGCAGCGGGTTGAACGTTTCGTGCGGGTATACCCGGCGATCCTCGCGGCAGCGAACGGAAAACTGCTTGCGGTGGACCTGCGTTACAGCAACGGGTTCGCGGTGCGTTGGGAAGCAATGAACGAAGAGATCAAGGGCGCCGGTTAAGTCCGGATTTGGGCATGACGAAGAAATCGGAAAAGAACATGATTGTCGGCCTGGATATCGGTACATCCAAGGTCGTGGCTATCGTTGGTGAGATCTCGCCGCAAGACGAGATCGAGATCATCGGTATCGGCTCTCATCCCTCCAAAGGTCTGAAGAAAGGCGTGGTGGTCAATATCGAATCAACCGTGCATTCGATACAGCGTGCGGTTGAAGAAGCCGAGCTGATGGCGGGATGCCAGATACATTCGGTGTACGCGGGCATCGCCGGCAGCCACATTCGCAGTCTTAATTCGCACGGTATCGTGGCGATCCGCGACCGCGAGGTCACGCCCGGTGACGTGGAACGCGTGATCGACGCCGCGCGCGCGGTTGCGATACCGGCCGACCAGAAGATCCTGCATATCCTGCCGCAGGAATTTGTCATCGATGAACAGGACGGCATTCGCGAACCGGTGGGTATGTGTGGCGTGCGGCTGGAAGCCAAGGTGCACATGGTGACCGGTGCGGTGAGCGCGGCACAGAACATTATCAAGTGCGTGCGCCGCTGCGGCCTGGAAGTCGATGACATCATCCTCGAGCAGCTGGCCTCGAGTTACTCGGTGCTCACCGAGGACGAAAAGGATCTGGGTGTGTGCCTGGTGGATATTGGCGGCGGTACCACGGATCTTGCGGTGTTCACCGAAGGCTCCATCCGTCACACCGCAGTGATTCCGATCGCCGGTGACCAGGTCACCAATGACATTGCCGTAGCACTGCGGACACCGACGCAGTATGCGGACGAAATCAAGATCAAGTATGCCTGCGCGCTGACCCAGCTGGCGGCCAGCGATGACACCATCGAGGTGCCGAGCGTCGGTGACCGGGCGCCACGGCGCCTGGCCCGCCAGACGCTGGCCGAAGTCGTCGAGCCTCGCTACGAGGAGCTGTTGACGCTGGTGCAGGCAGAGTTGCGACGCAGTGGATTCGAGGATCTGATCGCCGCCGGCATCGTGCTGACGGGCGGCAGTTCCAAGATAGAAGGGCTGGTAGAGCTGGCTGAGGAAGTATTTCACATGCCGGTGCGGCTGGGGATTCCACAGAGTGTTATCGGACTGGTGGATGTGGTGCGTAACCCGATCTACGCGACGGGTGTAGGGCTGTTGCTGTTTGGTCACCAGAATCGTGCTCAGCGGGTGTTTGATGCGAGCATCGGGCGTGGTGTGCGTGGCGTGTGGGAGCGGATGAAAAGCTGGTTTCAGGGAAATTTCTAATTAAGCAGGCGCTGACCGAGAGAGAGGAGAAGTCACATGTTTGAGCTTATGGATTCGTACAGTCAGAACGCGGTCATCAAGGTGATTGGTGTCGGTGGTGGCGGCGGCAACGCTGTCCAGCACATGGTGGAGGCGAATATCGAGGGCGTGGAATTCATCTGCGCCAACACGGATGCGCAGGCATTGAGCAGCATGGGTTCACGGACCACGCTGCAGCTCGGCAACAGCATTACCAAAGGACTGGGTGCCGGCGCCAATCCGGATGTCGGTCGTCAGGCCGCCATGGAAGATCGCGATCGCATCCAGGAAGTGATCGCCGGTTCCGACATGCTGTTCATCACCGCGGGCATGGGTGGCGGTACCGGCACCGGCGGCGCGCCGGTGGTTGCACAGGTAGCGAAGGAACTGGGTATCCTGACGGTCGCGGTGGTAACCAAACCGTTTCCGTTCGAGGGCGGCAAGCGCCTGTCGGTGGCGGATCGCGGCCTCAGCGAACTCAGCCAGTATGTCGATTCGTTGATCACTATCCCCAACGAGAAGCTGCTCAAAGTGCTGGGCAAAGAGGTCAGCCTGTTGAGTGCCTTCAAAGCGGCCAATAACGTTCTGCAGGGCGCAGTGCAGGGTATCGCGGAACTGATCACCCGCCCGGGTCTTATCAACGTCGACTTCGCCGACGTGCGCACTGTGATGTCCGAGATGGGCATGGCGATGATGGGCTCCGGTGTATCCGCCGGTCAGGATCGTGCGCGCGAGGCAGCCGAAGCGGCTGTGCACAGCCCGCTGCTCGAAGATATCAATCTGATGGGCGCGCGCGGCATTCTGGTGAATGTCACCGCAGGCCTGGACATGTCGATCGGCGAATTCGAGGAAGTCGGCAACACGGTCAAAGAGTTTGCTTCCAAGGACGCCACCGTGGTGGTGGGCACGGTCATCGATCCGGATATGCACGATGAACTGCGGGTGACCGTGGTCGCAACCGGACTGGGTTCCGAGTTGGAACAGGTCGAAGAGAAACCGGTGCAGCTGGTACACCGTAACCGCACCGGCGAGGTCAATTACGCGGACCTGGAGCGGCCGGCGGTGATTCGTAAGCGTGCCTCGGGCGACCCTCTGCCGCCCCCGGCCTCGGCCGACGACCTGGACTATCTGGATATCCCGGCGTTTCTGCGTCGCCAGGCGGACTGAAGAGCTGCGCACCGGCAGGGAAGGTCGGTCGTCCGGCATGCTGCGCGCGGTCTGAAAAATCGCGTCCGACACCGAAGCCGCTGCTGCCCTGACGGGGCGCGGCGACGGCCGGCGGGGGCTCGTGACAGGGAACGGTCGCCCGCTACTGCAGGCGCGCGGCCGCGCTCTATTGTTACGGGTCGGCAGGTGCTGGCATAATCGGTTCGTATCGCGCTGATGCATCGGCCAGTTCGACGCTGACGGCGTGAGTGGCTTCGGTTGTGGATCGGCCGCCGTCGGCGTGAGTAGCCAGTGACTTCAATAATGACACCAGACCCTATGCCTCAGGCGCGTAGAGTCTGATAAAACAATGATTTATCAAAGAACGCTACGAAACGTTATTCGGGCAAAAGGCGTCGGGCTGCACGGTGGTGAGCAGGTCTATCTGACCTTGAGGCCGGCGCCGCCCGACACCGGGATTCTGTTTCGGCGTGTCGATCTGAATCCGCCGGTGGAAATCCCCGCCCGGCTGGAGAATGTTGGGGACACCTGCCTGTCTACGACCCTGCGCAGGGACGGTGTGCGTGTTGCCACTGTCGAACATCTGCTGTCCGCGTTTTCCGGTGTCGGTATCGACAACGCCATTGTCGACCTGACAGCGGCGGAAGTGCCGATCATGGACGGTAGTGCGGGGCCATTCGTGTTTCTGATCCAGTCCGCCGGGATTGACGAGCAAGCTTTGCCGAGGAAATACCTGCGGATTCTGCGTTCCGTCGAGGTGAGGGAAGGTGACAAATGGGCGCGCTTCGGCCCTTATCCGGGTTTCAGGGTTGGTTTTACCATTGAATTCAATCATCCCCTGTTTCGCGGCCGGTCCCGTCAGGCGGAAATCGATTTTTCGAGGACTTCGTTTGTGCGGGAAGTCAGTCGCGCCCGCACCTTCGGTTTCATGCGCGATATCGAATCGTTGCGCGAGCGCAGGCTGGCACTGGGCGGCAGTCTAGATAACGCGGTGGTGCTCGATGACTACCGGGTGGTCAACGAAGATGGCCTTCGCTACGAAGACGAGTTCGTCAAACACAAGGTGCTGGACGCGGTAGGCGACCTGTACCTGCTCGGACACGGCCTGATCGGCGCGTTCACGGGCTACAAGTCGGGGCATGCACTGAATAACCGCCTGCTTCGCACGCTGGTCCAGCGCCAGGATGCCTGGGAGCTGGTCAGCTTCGAGACCGAGGCCGATACGCCCCAATGGCTGCTGCGCCCGCAATTCCTATCCACCTGAAAAACCATTCAAACCTTCAGAAATTCCGGAACTTGGCCGCTAGACGAAACAAGGCCTCCTGAAGCCCGTGGTGCTCGATGTTCTGAGCCGTCTGGGCCAGCAGGTTGGCGCTTGCCAGGGATAATTCCGGTCGCGTGCGGCGGCTCGGTCGGGGTTCGGCGGTCGGCGGTCGGATGCGGACCTGGAGGGTTTCCACATCCAGCGAATAGCGTGACCGGAGTTGTCTCATGAGCTCGGGTGCGGCAAACCGCAGGCGTGCCGCCCAGGCTGAAGACGGCGCGCTGACGATGAGCGCCTTGTTGCGAAGGTTCAATACCTTACAGTGGCTGGCCAGGTCTTCGGGCAGGATCCGCAGCACAGTCTGTTCGAGCCGCAGCAGTTTCTGGGCGCGTTCAAGCAACGGAAATGCAGCAGTTTCCAGAATCCGGGAACAGGTAGTGGCAGTTTTCCGGGGCATAGAGTTTCGAAACGTTAAAGCTTGGGCTACGGTAAATGAAATTTCTACTCTATACCACTTTTTCGGGAAGGGCTGGCAGTATCCAGCTGAGCCGGCCCGCTATATGGGGTCCCGCCGCGCTCGGGCTATGCGTGCTCCTGCTGGGAGCGGCCGCAATCGGGTATCAGCTGGGCCGGGTTCCCGCGCGGGCGGCGAGCAGCCCTGACTCGGACCAACCGGCCTGGACGGCGGCGTTACAGGAGCAGAGGAAGGACCTGGCCAGAGCCCGCGACGAGGCTCAGAATCACC
>CBDTYI010000175.1:0-6059 GCA_965364565.1 uncultured Gammaproteobacteria bacterium
TCCTCGCGCACCGGACCGGTAGGAAAAGTGGTGGAGGTGATCGGTGACCACATGGCGCCGGGTATGGAAATCGATGTCGCCATCCGTGCCCACGAGTTGCCGCTGCAATGGCCGGACGTGGTCGAGGACGAGATCCGGGATCTGGCCGCAGAGGTTGCCGAGTCCGCCAAGCGCGAGCGTGTAGATCTGCGTGATCTGCCCCTGGTGACCATCGACGGGGTGGATTCGCGCGATTTCGATGACGCCGTGTTCTGCAAGCGCACGCCCAAGGGCTGGCGGCTCACTGTCGCCATTGCCGACGTTTCTCATTACGTCAAACCCGGCACTGCGCTCGATCAGGAAGGCCATCAGCGCGGTAACTCGGTGTACTTCCCCGAGCGGGTGATCCCGATGCTGCCGGAGGTGCTGTCGAACGGCCTGTGCTCGCTGAACCCGCAGGTGGACCGGCTGTGCATGGTGTGCGAAATGTATATCGATCAGCACGGCAAGGTGACCCGTTCACGCTTCATGGAAGCGGTGATGCGCTCGCACGCGCGGCTCACCTACGATGAGGTGGCGGCCATGCTGATCGACGGCGACCGCGAGTTGCGCGCCCGTTACCAGCCGGTGCTGGACAATCTGGAGCAGCTCTACAGTCTGTACAAGGTGCTGCGCAAGCTGCGCAGCCGGCGCGGCGCGATAGATTTCGAAACCACGGAGACGCGCATCGTGTTCGGAGCCGAGCGCAAGATCGAGCGTATCGTGCCGGTCGAGCGTAACGATGCGCACAAGATCATCGAGGAGTGCATGATCGCAGCCAACGTCTGCTCGGCGCGCTTTCTGAGTCGTCACAAGCTGCCGACCCTGTACCGTGTGCACGAGGGTCCCAAGAGCGACAAGCTGAGCGATCTGCGCGAGTTTCTGGGCGAGCTGGGTCTGTCGCTGGGTGGTGGCGACAAGCCGCAGGCGGCCGACTACGCCAAGCTGCTGAACAAGATCCAGGATCGCCCGGATGCGCATCTGATCCAGACGGTGATGCTGCGTTCCCTGTCCCAGGCGCGCTACAGCCCGGAGAATATCGGGCATTTCGGCCTGGCGCATGACGAGTATCTGCATTTCACTTCGCCGATCCGCCGTTATCCGGATCTGCTGGTGCACCGCGCCATCCGTCACCATCTGCAGGCCGGTAATAAGAAAGCCAAGGGCGGGCGGCCGGCACGCTCTGCGGACAGCTTTGCCTACAGCGTCGCGGATATGCAGTCGCTGGGCGAGCATTGCTCCATGACCGAGCGGCGCGCCGATGACGCGACCCGTGATGCGGTGGACTGGCTGAAGTGCGAATACATGCTGGACAAGGTCGGCGAGGAATACGAGAGCATCGTCAGCAGCGTGACGTCGTTCGGCATTTTCGTCGAGCTCAAGGAGATCTACGTCGAAGGTCTGGTGCATATCACCGCGCTGCAGAACGATTACTACCACTTTGATCCGGCCGGTCACCGCTTGCGCGGTGAACGCACCGGGCGTACGTACCGGCTCGGCGATCAGGTGCGGGTGCGGGTGGTGCGCGTCGACCTGGACGAGCGCAAACTGGATTTCGAGCTTGCCGATAACCAGGCTGCAGAACAGTCCGACAAGCCGGAAAAGCGCGGCGGACGTGGCAGGAAGCGCGGCAAGCGCAGGAGCAAACGATGAGCCGGAGCACTGATGCGGCTGCGCTCAATGCAGCTATGTTCGCCGGCCGGCGCGCTGCGGCGGGCTGATCGATCCAGGGCCCGGAAGCAGTGGTGAAAATGGCACAAAGGGCTTTCGGCCTGCATGCGGTGCGCAGCCTGCTGGAGCGCAGTCCGGCGCGCGTATCTGTGTTGCTGGCGCTGGAATCGCGCGACGACGCGCGTATGCAGGCGATACTCGAGCTGGCGGAGAAAGCCAATGTGCCGGTGCGGCGGGTTGCGCGGACCGAGCTGGATGAGCGCGTGCCGGGCGTCAGTCACCAGGGCGTGGTGGCGGAGATGGCGGTCGCGGCCGCTCTGTCGGAGAACGAGCTGCCGCAGTTTCTGGGCGGCCTCGGCAAGCCGCCGCTGCTGCTGATACTCGATGGCGTGCAGGATCCGCATAATCTGGGGGCGTGTCTGCGCAGCGCCGATGCCGCCGGGGTCGATGCCGTGATTGTTCCCAAGGATCGCTCTGCGCCGCTCAACGCCACCGCCCGCAAGGTGGCGTGCGGTGCCGCAGAGACGGTGCCGGTGGTGCGGGTGACCAACCTTGCGCGTGCTCTGCGCGTCATCCGTGATGCCGGGGTGTGGCTGTATGGCGCCGCCGGCGAGGCGCAGCAGGCGCTCTATGACGTCGATCTGAGCGGCCCGGTGGCGCTGGTGCTGGGCGGTGAAGGCAAGGGCTTGCGGCGTCTGACCCGCGAGCACTGCGATGGGCTTATGGCGATTCCGCTGGCCGGCTCGGTCAGCAGTCTCAACGTCTCGGTTGCAACCGGTATCTGTCTGTTCGAGGCCAGGCGCCAGCGGGCGGCGGCCGGCAGCGCTGACGGACCGTCCGGCACCTAGCCGGGCGAGGTCGGGCCTGATGCAGTGCTTCGGGACAGCCGTTGCGGAAGATTGATGGCCATAGTTGGTACGAGGTTTCTTATTGTTTCTCAGGGAGGTGTGGGATGTTGATGTCAGTGTTGATGAAACGCGTGATGACGATGCTGGTATGCGTGTCGCTGGTCTCCAGCTACTCGGCCGCGGGCTGGGCGGGTGTGGTGAGTACCGGGCAGATGCTGCAGCAACAGGCGGGCGCCGAAAGGGCGTCGCTGGTGTCTGCGCTGGAGCGCGACGAGGTGCGCCAACGACTGATCGAGCTGGGGGTTGACCCCGAGCAGGCAAAACTGCGCATCGCGGCGCTGGACGATGAGCAGATAGGCGAAATCCAGGCCAACCTGGATGCGTTGCCCGCCGCTGCCGGCGTGCTGGAAGTCGTGGTGGCGGTGCTGGTGGTGCTGGTGATTCTGGACCTGGTCGGCGTCACCAATATCTTCCCGTTCATCCATTCCTGAGGCCGCTGAGCGATCGACCACCCCCTGCCGTACGTTGTGGCAGCGGGCGTATAGCGGCTCGCGAGAGGTGGCGAGAATGCCCCACGGCTCAGGTTTCGGTTCGCCGCGTGGCATCACAATTCATGAAAATCAGTTGGTTGCGGCATGGTTCTAATGCGCATGCGCGATCCTGTCAGGCTGTCGTCGCTGTTGCGGGAGGGGCCGATGTTGCGTAGAATGCCGACGGTTTAAGCGCGCCTCTGCGCGCCTCCTTGCTCGCCGCGCCGGCGGCGGGCTGCTAACCCGTAAGGAGTTGTAAATGCGTCATTACGAAGTCGTGTTCCTGGTCCACCCTGACCAGAGCGAGCAAGTGCCTGCGATGCTGGAACGGTATCGCAGCACCATCGAGTCATCGGGCGGTACCATTCACCGGCTCGAGGACTGGGGTCGTCGCCAGCTCGCCTATCCGATCCAGAAACTGGCCAAAGCCCACTACGTGCTGATGAACATCGAGTGTGGCACGGAAGCGCTGAACGAGTTGGAAAGCGCATTCCGTTTCAACGATGCGGTGTTGCGCAACCTGATAATTTCCCGCAACGAAGCGGTCACCGAGCCGTCTGCGCTGGTCAAGCGCAGTGACGACCGCGACGAGCGTGGTTCGCGCTCGCGCGATGAGTCCGATTCCGACGACGCGCCGTCGCGGGGCACGCGCGGCAGTGATGACGCGGCTGAGGAGGGCGAGGCCGACGCCGACGCCCGGGCTTAGCCGCTGCGCCGGTAGCGGGCGGCGTGGAGCAGCCGGACAATGAGCTGGTGCTGACCGGTCAGTTACGTCGGGCGGCAGAAGTGAGGACCACGCCCGCCGGTATTCCGATTGCCCGTTTTGTGCTTGCGCATCGGTCCCGACGCAAAGAGTCCGGGCAGATGCGCGACGTGGAATGTCGCATCATGGTGGTCGCCAGCGGCGCCGGACTTGCGCAGGCTATTGCCGGGCGTCCGGCCGGGAGCTGGTGCAGGGTCAGGGGGTTTCTGAGCCGCGCCGGCTACCGCGCACCTGACATGCGCATCGAATTACACGCACTGGAAATTCAGACCGCCGAGAATGGCGGTCTACCTGAGAGGTAAAGACATGTCTCGCTTTTTTCGTCGCCGCAAGTTCTGCCGCTTTACGGCAGAAGGCGTAAAGGAAATTGATTACAAGGATCTTCAGACGCTGAAGAACTACATCACTGAAACCGGCAAGATCGTGCCGAGCCGTATTACGGGCACCAACGCCAAGTATCAGCGCCAGCTTGCCACCGCCATCAAGCGGGCACGTTTTCTGGCGTTATTGCCCTACTGCGATTCGCACCGGGGCTGATCGCTGCGGCTCTGCGGGGCCGAAACAGCCCTGGCGCCTGCAACTGTCTGGCGCGGCTGGCTGATGAGGCTGCGCTCATGAATCGCACGAAGCCGGCGCATGGGATGGCCGAAATGAGGCAAGGCAGCGCGTTACAGCACTGCGGCCGGCTGCCGGTTGCCGAGCGGTGCGCCTGATGCGCGCCCTGGCAGGACTGATTGTTTCGGGGCGTGGACAGGCGGTGCTGGTGATCGCCTTGTGCACGGTGCTCAGTTTCCTGGCGCCGCCGCTGACCTCGATACTCGGCTATGGTGGAGCCGCGGCGCTGGCGCTCTACAGTCTGCACGTTGGTGCGACACCCGGGGCTACAGTGCTGCTGGGTGCAGCAGTTGTAACCGGTGTGTTGACGCAGCTGCTGCTGCATCAGGGGCTCGCGGTCGTCGTTACCTCACTGATGCTGTGGATCCCGGTGTGGTTGGCGGCGGTGGTGTTGCGGCGAACCGGCTCGCTGGCCATGGCTATGCTGGTGCTCACGGGGTTGGCGCTGATGCTGGTGACGCTGATTTTTGTCCTGTTCGGTGACCCCGGGCCGTGGTGGGTCGCGCGTCTCGAGTCGCTGGGCGATGCAGTGGCCGCGCAGCCGGAGCTTGGCATCGACACTGCGGCCTTGGCGCAGTTCATCGAGACCGTTGCGCCGTTTATGACCGGGACCCTGGCTGCGGGCCTGAGTTTTGCCGCGCTGAGTTGCGTGCTGCTGGGTCGCTGGTGGCAGGCGCTGCTGGTCAACCCGGGTGGTCTGCGGAAGGATTTTTACGCGCTGCGCTTGAACCAGGTCTTGTCGCTGGTCGGTATCGCGATGGTCGGATTGGCGACACTGAAATTCGGTGTGCTTAGCAGTCTGGCGTTGCAGTGGTCGTTGATCGCTATGGTGCCGTTTCTGTTGGTGGGGCTGGCGGTGGTGCACGCGTCCCTGGCAAACCTGAAAGCAGCCAAGGGCTGGCTGATTGCGTTGTACGTTTTGATGAGCCTGTTGCCGCAGGTTCTGTTGATGGTAATACTGGTCGGCGTGCTGGATCCCTGGCTGGAGCTGCGCCGGAGGACGTCGAGAGCCGAGACGAACTGAATTGATGCCGTGTGCAAAGGGTAGGGTCGAAAGATGGAAGTCATTCTGCTGGAGAAAGTCGAAAACCTGGGTAATTTGGGAGACCGGGTCAAGGTCAGGCCCGGTTATGGGCGCAATTTCCTGATTCCGAGTGGCAAGGCGACGCCAGCCACCGAGGAGCATATCAAGGCGTTCGAAGCGCGCCGCGCCGAGCTGGAAAAAGCTGCCGCCGATGCGCTGGCCAAGGCCGAAGCGCGTCGCGACCAGCTGGTGGGCCTGAGCATTACGATCAGGGCCAAGGCCGGCGACGAGGGCAAATTGTTCGGTTCAGTGGGGACTACCGATATCGCCGCGGCTATCACTGCGACCGGTGTAGAGCTCGAGCGCAGCGAGGTGCGTTTGCCGGAAGGCGCCTTTCGTCAGATCGGGGAATACACCGTTCCCGTGCATCTGCACACCGATGTGAACGCCGAGGTGACGGTCATCATCGAAGCCGAGTAAACCGGTGCTGTTCCGACGTCCTGTTGCTTGCCAGCGACAGGGCGTTGTTTTGTTTGTATTTCCCACCCGGATCTGCGACGCGCTTGAGAAGCGCCGCCACGCGCTTTAGT
>CBDTYI010000176.1:0-6042 GCA_965364565.1 uncultured Gammaproteobacteria bacterium
TTGCGGTTTCTTTACCAAAGTAGCCCCGGCCGCAATAGCCTGGGATACCACCGCGTCGACTTCTTTGTCTGAACCGACATTATGGGCGAGCGTGAAGGCTTCAAAGCCCTGACCTTCAGATGATACCTGGGCATCTTCCGCCAACGCGTCACGGCCATACAATCCCAGCCAGGTTCCATTGAGAGTGAAGAATGCCACGTCGGGAGGCGATTCCATACGCGGAAAACCCAATCCATGCTCATAGAATTCGATAGCCGCAGCAAGATCCCGAACGCCGAGTGTGATCATGCTGATTCTTGGCTTCACTGGCAGGCTTTCCTTGCCGGCGCAGAACGTGCGGCGCCAGGGGCGCGGCGCTGATCGCCGCATCTCAGCCCCGCAGGGGCTAACCCGGCGCAATGGTTATGCGTCAGCAACCCAAAGATCATCTGAATCAAACGCGTATTTATACTGCGGGTACAGAAAACCGAACGATACGGCCAATAGAAGGGATACCAGAAATAGAATGAATAAGCTCCCCTCGGTGACAAGCACGTAGACCGCAAGCAGCAGGGCAATAGTTAAAAGTATCGCGTTAAAGCTGAATATCAGGAATGCTATCGCTTTGTTTCCTACTGCTACTCGGTATGCATACCCATAGAGAGGGACCAGGGAGAGGCCGCCGATTACCAATCTCGCCGCATCCCACAGTGTACCGGCAGAACTAAACGGAGTAGTGGCTAACTGGGCAATGAACAATAATACACAAGCCCAGAATATATCCTTCCAGATTCTCATACCCATCTCCCCAGAGCGCGTAACTACTGTTAGCGGGCGCCCGCCCGACAGCACGAAACACCGAGCGCGCGGTCCTTGATACAAGCCACTTTTCGGCTGAGCGAGCGAATGCTCGAAAGCATGAATTCCATCGCGATTAGAATTCGGTCTTAACACCCTGTTGGTTGTACCTTTTTTTGGCCGATCTGACAACCACGAGAAATAACGAGCGCGTTAGGCGGGCGGGACATCAAAGCAATCTGCGGTCCGCACATATCCTGGCCGCGATATACGGGCGCAAAGCGTCGAGTGACGGGTTTCAATATACTGCTGCGGGTGATGCCGCGGTGCAGGTCCACTGATCCGTCTGCCCGGTTGATCGACGCTCAGGCTCGTTGCGCGGTCCTGGCAGGACGTGCCGGACCGGGTGTCGCGCGCCTACATCGTCGCCGTGCGCGACGGGCTCTGGTGGCGTTCCAGTACCGGTTTCAGAAAATGCCCGGTGTGCGAGGCGGGGTTGTCGGCGACCTGTTCCGGGGTGCCGGTGGCGATGATCTCTCCACCGCCATTGCCGCCTTCGGGGCCCAGGTCGATCACCCAGTCGGCGGTCTTGATCACGTCCAGGTTGTGCTCGATGATGACCACGGTATTGCCGTGGTCGCGCAGCCGGTGCAGCACGCCGAGCAGCTGTTCGATGTCGTGGAAGTGCAGGCCGGTGGTAGGTTCGTCGAGAATGTACAGTGTTTTGCCGGTGTCGCGCTTGGACAGCTCCCGGGACAGTTTCACACGCTGCGCCTCGCCGCCCGACAGGGTGGTGGCGTTCTGACCGAGGCTGATGTAGGACAGGCCGACGTCCAGCAGGGTCTGCAGCTTGCGTGCAATGACGGGCACGGCGCTGAAGAAGCCCACTGCGTCTTCGACCGTCATTTCCAGCACCTCGTGGATGGTCTTGCCCTTGTAGCGGATGTCGAGCGTCTCGCGGTTGTAGCGCCGGCCCTGGCAGACATCGCAGGGCACGTAGATATCGGGAAGGAAATGCATCTCCACCTTCAGCACGCCGTCGCCCTGGCAGGCCTCGCAGCGCCCGCCCTTGACGTTGAAGCTGAAGCGCCCCGGCTTGTAGCCGCGCGAGCGCGCTTCCTGGGTGCCGGCGAACAGTTCGCGGATCGGCGTGAACAGGCCGGTATAGGTGGCCGGGTTGGAGCGCGGTGTGCGTCCGATCGGGCTCTGGTCGATATCCACTACCTTGTCGAAGTAGTCCAGCCCTTCGATCGATTCATAGGCGGCCGGTTCCGTGGCCGCGCCGTTCAGTTCCGCCGCGGCGATCTGGTACAGCGTGTCATTGATGAGCGTCGACTTGCCGGAACCGGACACGCCGGTGACGCAGGTCAGCAGACCCACCGGGATATCCGCCCGCAGCGACTTGAGATTGTTGCCACTGGCGCCGCTGATGGTCAGCTGCTGGTCGGGGTTGTTGGGCGTGCGCTCCGGTGGCACCGGGATGCGGCGCTTGCCGCTCAGGTATTGCCCGGTGACCGAGGCCGGGTTGTTCATGATGTCCGTCGGGGTGCCCTCGGCGACCACCTTGCCGCCGTGCACGCCGGCCCCGGGCCCCATGTCGACCACGTGGTCGGCCGAGCGGATCGCGTCCTCGTCGTGTTCGACCACGATGACGGTGTTGCCGATGTCGCGCAGGTAGGTGAGGGTGCTGAGCAGACGCTGGTTGTCGCGCTGGTGCAGGCCGATGGACGGTTCGTCGAGAATATACATGACACCTACCAGGCCCGCACCGATCTGGCTGGCCAGCCGGATGCGCTGCGCCTCGCCGCCGGAAAGGGTGTCGGCGCTGCGTTCCAGGGATAGATAGTTCAGGCCCACGTTGACCAGGAAGTCGAGCCGTTCGCCGATCTCCTTGACGATCTTCTCGGCGATGGCGCCGCGCCGCCCGGCCAGCTGCAGTTCCTTGAAGAAGCGGCGCGCTTCGCCCACCGGCAGGGCCGCCACCGTGGGCAGGGTGCAGTCGCCGATGAACACGTGTCGCGCGGAACGGTTCAGGCGCGTGCCTGCGCAGTCCGGGCAGGCGTGGGTGCTGAGATAGCGTGCCAGTTCTTCGCGCACCACGCTGGATTCGGTTTCGCGATAGCGCCGCTCCATGTTGCGCAGAATGCCTTCGAAGCTGTGGCTGCGCCTCTGGATGCCACTGCGCTCGTTGAGGTAACGGAACTCGATGATCTCTGCGCCGCTGCCGTACAGGATTATGTCGCGGATGTTCTCCGCCAGTTCCTCAAACGGCGTTTCGATATCGAATTCGTAGTGATCGGCCAGCGAGCTGATGAGCTGAAAATAATAGGCGTTGCGCCGGTCCCAGCCGCGCACCGCGCCGCCCGCCAGGCTGAGGTGCGGGCAGGCCACCACGCGCCGCGGGTCAAACGACTGCTTCACGCCCAGGCCGTCGCAGCCCGGGCAGGCGCCCACCGGGTTATTGAAGGAAAACAGCCGTGGCTCCAGCTCGGTCAGCGAATAGCCGCACTGCGGACAGGCAAACTTGGCGGAGAAGGTGATCTCGCGCCCGTCGTCCATGCTCACCACGCGCGCCAGGCCGTCGGCCAGCCGCAGCGCGGTTTCGAAGGATTCGGCCAGGCGCAGCTTCAGGTCTTCGCGCACCTTGAAGCGGTCCACCACCACTTCTATGTTGTGCTTGCGGTGCAGGTCCAGGGTCGGCGCGTGGTCCAGCTCCAGCACCTCGCCATCGATGCGGGCGCGGATAAAGCCCTGGGCGCGCAGTTCATCGAGGATGCCCAGGTGCTCGCCCTTGCGCTCCTGTACCACCGGCGCCAGCAGCATCCAGCGTGAGCCCTCGCTCTGTTCCAGCGCCTGGTCGACCATCTGCGACACGGTCTGCGCCTCGAGCGGGATGTCGTGATCCGGGCAGTGCGGCACGCCGACGCGCGCGAACAGCAGGCGCAGGTAGTCGTAGATCTCGGTGATGGTGCCCACCGTGGAACGCGGGTTGTGGGAGGTGGATTTCTGTTCGATGGAAATGGCCGGGGACAGCCCCTCGATGTGGTCGATGTCCGGTTTTTCCATCATCGACAGGAACTGGCGCGCGTAGGCCGACAGCGATTCCACATAGCGGCGCTGCCCCTCGGCGTAGATGGTGTCGAACGCCAGCGAGGACTTGCCCGAGCCGGAAAGGCCGGTGACCACGATCAGCCTGTCCCGCGGCAGGTCGAGGTCGACGTTCTGCAGGTTGTGGGTGCGCGCCCCGCGTATGCGTATGCTGTCCATCCCGATTCCGGCTGTTTGGGCAACCTGATACTATACGGCCTTTCGCCGCCCCTGACCAAAAGGAAGCCCCGCAGGTGAACAAAGCGTCCGACTCAGCCGTGCGCATGAGCCGCTCCGAGGTGCGCTCGGCCGCATCGATGGCGGGCATCTACGCACTGCGCATGCTGGGCCTGTTCATGATCCTGCCGGTGTTCGCCCTCTACGCGGACGAACTCGAGGGCGCCACGCCGGCGCTCACCGGGCTGGCCATCGGCATCTACGGTATGACCCAGGCCCTGCTGCAGATTCCCTTCGGCCTGGTGTCGGATCGTATCGGTCGCAAGCCGGTGATCGTGTTCGGTCTGCTGGTGTTTGCCGGCGGCAGCGTGCTGGCCGCTGAAGCCGATTCGATTGCTCTGGTGATTGCCGGGCGGGCGTTGCAGGGCGCCGGCGCCATCGCCGCGGCGGTGATGGCGTTTACCGCCGACCTGGTGCGCGAGGAACACCGCGTCAAGGCCATGGCCATCATCGGCATGAGCATCGGCGCCTCCTTTGCGCTGGCCATGGTGCTCGGTCCGCTGCTGAACGGCTGGATCGGTGTGCCCGGCATTTTCTGGCTCACCGCGGTGCTGGCGCTGGGCGCCATCGGGGTGGTGGTGTTCGTGGTGCCGACACCGGTCATTACCCGGGTGCACCGCGATGCCGAGGCGGTGCCGGCGCAGTTCGTCTCGGTGCTGCGCGACCCGCAGCTGCTGCGGCTCGACATCGGTATCTTTTCCCTGCACCTGATCCTGACGGCGAGCTTCGTCGTGCTGCCGCTGGCGTTGCGCGATCTGGCCGGGCTGCCCGCCGAAAAACACTGGGAGGTGTATCTGCCGGTGCTGCTGCTGTCCCTGCCGATGGCGATTCCCTTCATTTTGCAGGCCGAGAAACATCGACGCATGAAACAGGTGTTTGTCGGCGCCATCATGGTCATAGCCCTGGCGGAACTCGGACTGTACGGCTTCCACCAGGACCTGTGGACGATCGCCCTGCTGCTGTTCGTGTTCTATTCGGCCTTCAACCTGCTGGAGGCCATTCTTCCGTCGCTGATTGCCAAGACGGCGCCGCCGGACAGCAAGGGCACGGCGATGGGTTTCTATTCCAGTTCGCAGTTCTTCGGGGCCTTCGTCGGCGGGGCGGCGGGCGGCTGGCTGCACGGCCGCTACGGCATGGGGGCGGTGTTCCTGATGTGCGCCGTGGTGGCGTCGCTGTGGCTGATCTTCGCCGCCAGCATGCGCAACCCGCGCTACCTGAGCACCCGCGTGCTCAGGGTCGGCAAGCTGGACGAGGAGGCCGCGCGGCGGCTGGGTCAGAGAATCGCTGCGGTGCGCGGTGTCGCCGAGGCGGTGGTCATCGCTGCCGACGAAGTGGCCTACCTGAAATACGATCAGCACGCCCTCGACGAAGACGCGCTCAATGCCCTGGCCGCGCCGAAGACCTGAACGCGGAATCAAGGGCTTACCGTTGTCCACCGGGCGCCGCCCGCGGCCTCTATGACAAATGTGCGGCGCGGTGCTGGGAACCCGCGACCACAGCCGTTATCATTGCCCGTTTCCAACTGAACACTGACAGCGAGCGGACACGGACGGTGCGTTCGAGCGAGGAGAGAACAGCATGGCAAGAGGCGTCAACAAGGTGATTCTGGTCGGGCACTTGGGCAAGGATCCCGAAGTCCGCTACATGCCCAGCGGCAACGCGGTGTGCAACGTCACGCTGGCGACCAGCGACTCCTGGAAGGATAAGCAGAGCGGCGAGCAGAAGGACCGCACCGAATGGCACAACCTGGTGTTCTACGGGCGCCTGGCGGAAATCGCCGGCGAATATCTGAAAAAAGGTTCAAAGGTTTACGTGGAAGGACGCCTGCAAACGCGCAAATGGCAAGGTCAGGACGGTCAGGATCGTTATACTACCGAAATAGTCGCCAACGAAATGCAAATGCTCGACAGTCGCGGCGGTACTGCCCCAATGAACAGTTCA
>CBDTYI010000177.1:0-6035 GCA_965364565.1 uncultured Gammaproteobacteria bacterium
GATGTTCATGCCGGTTCCAGGGCGGTCTGCGCCTGTATGGCCGTGATGGCGACGGTGTTGACGATGTCGGTAACCGTGCAGCCGCGGCTCAGGTCGTTGACCGGTTTGTTGAGGCCCTGCAGCACCGGCCCGATCGCCACGGCATCGGCCGAACGCTGCACCGCTTTGTAGGTGTTGTTGCCGGTGTTGAGGTCCGGAAACACGAACACGGTGGCCTGCCCGGCCACCTGGCTGTCGGGCAGCTTGGTCTTTGCCACGCTGGCGTCCACCGCCGCATCGTATTGGATGGGACCTTCGAGCTTCAGGTCGGGGCGGCGCCGGGTGGCGATGCGGGTTGCCTCGATCACCTTGTCGACCGCCGCGCCCTTGCCCGAATCGCCGGTCGAATAGGACAGCATTGCCACGCGCGGCTCGATGCCGAACATGCGTGCCGTATCCGCCGAGGTGATGGCGATGTCGGCGAGCTGCTCGGCGTCCGGGTTCGGGTTGATAGCGCAGTCCCCGTACACCAGCACCCGGTCCTCCAGGCACATGAAGAACACGCTTGATACCAGCGCCGAGTCGCGGCGGGTGCGGATGATCTCGAACGCCGGGCGCACGGTGTGCTGGGTGGTGTGCACCGAGCCGGACACCATGCCGTCGACCAGGCCATGCTGGACCAGCATGGTGCCGAAGTAACTCACGTCCGCCAGGGTGTCGAAGGCCATCTGCCGGGAAATGCCCTTGTGCTGGCGCAGGGCGTAGTAGTGATCGGCAAACTCCTCGCGCTGCGGCGAGTGCTGGGGATCGATAATCGTGATGTCGTCCAGGTGCAGGCCCAGAGCGTCGATCTTCGCGCGAATCTGCTGCGGTTCACCGAGCAGGGTCAGATCGGCCACGCCGCGCAGGCTGAGGATTTCCGCGGCGCGCAGAATGCGCTCCTCGCCGCCTTCGGGCAACACGATGTGCCGGCGGTCTGCGCGGGCGCGCTGCACCAGCCGGTGTTCGAACATCAGCGGCGTCACGCGGGTGGAGGGCGTGGCGCTGACCAGCCGCTGCAGTTCGGCCAGATCCACGGTCTTTTCCACCACGCCCAGCGCCGCGGCGATCCGGCGTTCGTTGTCGGGGGTCAGCACCGCCTGTACCCGGCTCGCGTTCATGGCCGTGACAAAGGTGTCGGTGGTTACGCTCAGCACCGGAACCGGCGTGTTGCCCAACCCTTCGATCAGGGACTTGACCTGGGCGGCGGGCTGCACGCCGCCGCTCAGCAGCAGCCCCGCGATCTGCGGGTAGGCGCTGGACGGGTAGGACAGCATGCTGCCCAGAATGATGTCGGAGCGGTCGCCGGGGGTGATGATCAGGCTGCCGGCCTCGATGTGGTCCAGGAAGCCCGGCAGCTCCATGGCGGCCACCTTGTAGCTGGAGACTTCGCGGGTGAGGCTCTCGGGGTCGGCGTAAACCGGCGTGGCGTGGATGGCGCTGGCGATGTCGGCGACCGTGGGCCATGTCAGCGCCGGCTCCTCGGGCACCACGTAAACCGGCGTACGCCCGGCGAGCTGCCGCTCGAGTTCTGCTTTGATGGCGGTCAGCTGGTCGGACGGCACGCGGTTGACGACCGCCGCCACCACGCTGCAGGCGCGCTCCTGCAGCGAGGTCAGGAACGCGATGGTGGCGTTGAGCGTCTGTGCGGTGCTCCGCTTCGCGCCGCGCACCACCGGTATTACCGGGCAGTCCAGATTGTTGGCGACATCGGCGTTGAAGTCGAATTCCAGCGTGTTGGCGGCGCCGGAATAATCTGTGCCGGCACAGAGCACGAAATCGCACTGCGCGCTCAGCTCGCTGTACTTGTCCAGAATCCGTTTCAGCAGCTCATCGTACTGCTGTGCGGCGATGAGCTGGCGGGCGGTTTGCAGAGTGCAGCCGTACAGAGCTTCCAGTGGCAGCTGCAGCGCGTAGCGGCTGGCGATCAAGCGCAACAGCGCATCGGTCTCCGGTGTGTCGTTGATTACCGGGCGGAAGAATCCCGCTCGCTCGGCGCAGCCGCTGAGCTGCTCCATGATGGCGAGCACAATGGCCGATTTGCCATTGCCAGGCTCGGCACCACACACATAAAGGTTTTGCGCCATGCGGACCCCGTGGCGTCAGGTTGATGAACGGATCACTCTGGATGCGCATGATAACCCATAACACGCGATTACTGTCCGCCGGTACGCAATGGCATACGCCCGGCCCGTGCGGGACCGGACGTATGCACCCTAAGGGCTATCAAGCCCATCGCCTCAGGCGCTCTGCACCTCGATCTTACGCGGCTGATGCTCGGCACGCTTGTGGATGCGCAGCGTCAGCACCCCGTCTTTTAGGTTGGCCTCGACATTGTCGGTGTCCAGCTCGCCGCTGAGCGAAAAACTTCGCTGGTACCGGGTGCTCTGGACTTCGGCGTGCAATGCCTCCATTTTCTCCGGAGTGCTGATCGAAGCCTGAGCCTCGACAGACAGCGTGTCCCGGTCGATGCGGATATCCAGGTTGTCCCTGGACACGCCCGGCATGTCGGCCCGGAGCGTGATCCCGGACTGATCCTCGAAGATATCCACCGCCGGGCGTATGACCCGTTCGGTGTCCCCCGGTGCCTGCACCGGGCGGGGTTCCTGTTTAGAGACCTGTTGTGTTTCAGCCATGTTGCAACCTCCTGCCGGTTATTTCACCTCGATCTGTCGCGGCTGCGTGGATTCTCGCCGTGCGACACTGATGTGCAGTAAGCCATCGCGGTATTGCGCGCTGACCCGTTCCGGATCCACGTCCTCCGGCAGCGTAAGCGCGCGCCGAAACGCGCCGTCGAAGCGTTCCCGGCGATAGTATTGCGCGCCTTCCTCGCCGTCCGCCTTGCGCTCACCGGCGACGGTGAGCAAATTCTGCTGGATGGAAATATCCAGGCTGCCCGGATCGATGCCGGCCGCGAACACATACACGTCGACCTGCTTCGGTGTGGCGCCGATGTTGATCGGCGGGTAGGTGCCACGTGCCACTGCCCGTATGCCGCTGCGTGCCGGTCCGGTTCCGAATACTTCGTCCATCTCCCGCTGTATGCGCCTGAAGTCATCGAACAGGCGGTCGTCAAAACTGCCAAAATTCCAGAACATGTCACTACCTCCCGTCACTGTTGACGCACCCCCAAGGGGTGTCTGCCAGAGAATATTGGGACCGCCTGCGGGTATTTCAACGCTGCCGTTGCGCGGCTGGCGCAGCGTTCTGTTTCCGGTATCATGCGACGGCTGCAGCATCTCCATCACAGCACAGGTTGGTCTCGCTTTATGACGATTTCAGAGCGCATCGCGCAGGAGCTGGGCGTCAATCCCAGGCAGGTTGAGGCGGCAGTCAAACTGCTGGACGAGGGTGCCACCGTGCCCTTCATAGCGCGCTACCGCAAGGAAGCCACCGGCGGGCTGGACGATACCCAGCTGCGCAGCCTGGAGGAGCGCCTGGTCTATTTGCGCGAACTCGAAGAGCGGCGCGACACGGTGTTGAAGAGCATCGCCGAACAGGACAAGCTGACCCCGGATCTGGAGGCGGCCATCCGTGCCGCGGACACCAAGACGCGCCTGGAAGACCTGTACGCGCCGTACCGGCCCAAGCGCCGCACCCGGGCGCAGATTGCACGTGAAGCGGGCCTCGAACCCGTGCTCGACAGTCTGCTCGCGGACCCCGGCCAGCAGCCAGAGCGCGTGGCGGCCGGTTACCTCAATGCCGAGGCCGGCTTTGCCGATGCGGCCGCGGTGCTGGACGGCGCGCGTCAGATTTTTCTGGAGCGGGCGGCGGAACAGGCCGACCTGGTCGGTGCGCTGCGCGATCACGCCTGGGATCAGGGCCTGCTGGTCGCGCAGCTCATAGACGGGCAGCAGCACAGCGGCGCCAAGTTTGCCGATTATTTCGACTTCTCCGAGGCGCTGCACAAGGTACCCTCGCACCGCTCGCTGGCACTGTTCCGGGGCCGCGCCGAAGGTGTGCTGCGTCTCAAGCTGGTGATCCCGGGTCAGGACGATCTCGCCGCCATCAACGACACCGGCAGCTGCGATCACCGCATCGCAGCACACTTCGCTATTCGCGATCAGGGCCGTCCGGCCGACGTCTGGCTGTCGATGTCGGTGCGCCTCGCCTGGCGCGCCAAGCTGTCGCTGCAGATCGAGAGCGAACTGTTCCAGCGCCTGCGCGAACAGGCCGAGGAAGAGGCCATCCGGGTATTCGGCGAAAACCTGCGCGACCTGCTGCTGGCCGCACCGGCCGGCATGCGGGTGACGCTGGCGCTGGACCCGGGGCTGCGCACCGGCGTCAAGGTGGTGGTGGTCGACGCCACTGGCAAACTGCTGGAGCACACCACCATCTATCCGCACGCGCCTAAGAAACAGTGGGATGCGTCCATCGCCGTGCTGGCCGATCTGGCCGGCCGGCACGGCGTGCAGCTGGTGAGTATCGGCAACGGGACCGCTTCGCGGGAAACCGACCGCCTGGTGCGCGAGCTCATGCAGCGCCACCCCGAGCTCAAACTCACCAGCATCGTGGTCAGCGAGGCGGGCGCTTCGGTGTACTCGGCATCCGAACTGGCTGCCAAAGAATTCCCGGACCTGGATGTGTCCTTGCGTGGCGCGGTCTCCATCGCGCGGCGTCTGCAGGACCCGCTGGCCGAACTGGTCAAGATCGAACCCAAAGCCATCGGCGTCGGCCAGTACCAGCACGATGTCAACCAGGCGCGCCTGGCACGCAAGCTGTCCGCGGTGGTGGAAGACTGCGTTAACGCCGTCGGTGTCGAGGTCAACACCGCCTCCGCCCCGCTGCTGACCCGGGTGGCGGGCATGACCGAATCGCTGGCGCGCAACATCGTCAGCCACCGGGAGCAACAAGGTGCATTCCGGAACCGCCGCCAGCTGCTCGAAGTGCCGCGCCTGGGGCCCAAGGCTTTCGAGCAGGCAGCCGGGTTTCTGCGTATCGCCGACGGCGACAATCCGCTCGATGCCTCGGCGGTTCACCCCGAGGCCTATCCGGTGGTGGAAAAGATTCTGTCCGCCACCCGGCTGTCTATGCCGGAGCTGATCGGCAACACCTCGGTGCTCAACACCCTGGCGGCCAATGACTATGTCGATGAACGCTTCGGTGCGCCGACGGTGCGCGACATCATCACCGAGCTGGACAAACCCGGTCGCGATCCGCGCCCGGAATTCCGCACCGCGACCTTCCGGGACGGCGTCGAGACCTTGAATGACCTGACACAGGGCCTGATTCTGGAGGGGGTGGTGACCAACGTGACCAACTTCGGCGCCTTCGTCGACATCGGTGTCCACCAGGACGGCCTGGTGCACATCTCCGCGCTGGCGGACCGCTTCGTCAAGGACCCGCGCGATGTGGTCAAGGCCGGCGACATCGTCAAAGTGAAAGTGCGGGAGGTGGACCTGGAGCGCAAACGCATCTCGCTCAGCATGCGGCTTGGCGATGCAGAGCCGCGCAAGCCGGCCCGCGCGAAGGAGAAGTCGCCACAGCGGGGCAAGGCACAGCAGGGCAAGGCCCGCCAGCGGCAACAACCGGCCAAGCCGGCGCCGGTTACGGCCATGTCTCAGGCCTTTGCGCGCCTTAGCGAAAAGCCCTGAATCAAGGTTCTGCGCACGTCAGCCTCTGCCCAGTGGCTCGAAATTTACCTGAAATCCTGTTGCCAGCAGGCATCAGCGGGGTTTTGACGTGTATAAGAGGCATTTCGGTCTACAGACCGTCAGTAGCGACTCACCGCTCGAATCGAATGACCGCCCTGAGGCCCGGCTTGTTGTCTTCCAGTAGCAGTGTTGCGCCGTGCTGGCGCGCGATGGCATCAACCAGGCTGAGCCCGAGGCCGTTGCCGTGTGCGGTGCCCGCCGGATCGAGTCGCACGTAGCGCTCCGTTACCCGTCGTCGGTCCCGGGCGGGAATACCCGGACCGGTGTCGCTGACGCTGATTTCGACGCCGCCCGCCAGTGCGGCCACGCGCAGCCTGACGGTGCCGCCCTCGGGCGTGAACTTGATGGCGTTGTCGAGCAGGT
>CBDTYI010000178.1:0-6027 GCA_965364565.1 uncultured Gammaproteobacteria bacterium
ACGGCCACCGTATTGGCGACCGCCGCGCCCGGATCCAGCCATACCCAGATCAGCGTCGTGAACAGCGCAATCACGAGCACCGCGGGCACGAACCAGGCGGCGGCTCGCTCCGCCAGCAACGCACTGCGCGGGCGGCTGCGCAGGGCCTGGGCGAGCAGCCGCTGCATGTTGCTCACCGTTGACTCGTCGCTGCGGTGCGTGACCTGGACCACGACACTCTGGTCGACGTTGCGGGAGCCGCCGATCACCGCCTCCCCCGGCCGGTGCCGGACCGGGGCGGACTCGCCGGTCAGCAGGGACTCGTCGAAGCTGCTGCCAACCTCCACCAGCACCCCGTCCACGGGCACCAGTTCCCCGGGCAGCACGCGCAAGCGGTCGCCCGGCCTGACGTCGATCAAGGCGACCGACTGCGCCGCGCCATCCGGTAGCACCTGACGCGCCATGCGCGGGACCACCCGCGCCAGCCGGTCGCTGACCCGCGCCGCCGCCAGACGGCCCCTGAGTTCGAAACGACGCGCCAGCAGCACGAAGAAGACCAGCATGGCGATGGAATCGTAATAGACGTCACCGGTCTGGCGCAGGGTGGCGGCCACGCTGCTGACCAGCGCGGCGCCAAGACCGATGACAATGGGCACATCCATACCGAGGCGTCCGCGCCTGAGGTCCTTCCAGGCACCGACAAAGAATTCCTGCGCCGGGTAGACAAGGATCGCGAGCACCGCCAGCAGCGCGGTCCAGCGGCCTATGACGACCCATAGCGGCAACACGGCATCGGCAGCGCTCTGCCCCATGACATAGGACGCCAGCGAAAACTGCATCACCGGCATGCACAGCAAACCGGCGAAGATCAAACGCTCCGTGGAACGGCGCTGCTGTAGCCTGATGAGCTCGTCGCGGTGGCTCGCATCATAGGGGTGCGCAACATGGCCTATGCGCAGCAGCGCCTCCAGAATAGCGCTGAGTCGGGTCTGCGCATCGTCCCAGCGTATCCAGGCCTGATCGCTGCTGTAGTCCATGCTGACGTCGAGCACACCGGGCAGCCGGCGCAGCTGCTGCTCGTTGAGCCACAGGCAGGCCGGGCAACGGATGTTCTCCAGAATAAGCGACGCCTCGCGCTGCTGTCCGCTGCCGCGAACGAAACTGGCCTGCACATCGGGATTATCGTAGAGGGCCAGGCGTTGCAGCTGCTCGGGCACGAGCTCCGCGCGGCGGCCGGCGGGCGCATCGCGATGCCGGTAATACTCACTCAGACCGGCAGCCAGAATCGCCTGGCTCACGGCCCGGCAGCCGTGGCAGCAGAAGTGGCGTTCTCTGCCATCCACGCTCAACGGCAGAGGGCCCGCGGCGGGTACCGGCAGCCCACAATGAAAACAGCTCTGGTGACTTGTGGTCAACGCGGCTCCGGGTGCCGCTGCGGCAGCGGCCTGGCTGGCGCACAAGGGCGCGAGCGAAGCGCGCGGCCGGCGGTGGCCTTAATCGCTTGCCGGGAATGCCGCCAGGTCGGCATAGTACTCCGCCAGCTCGATTACCTCTTCCTCGCTCAGCGCTGCGCTGATGTAGCGCATCACACTGTAAACGTCGTTGGCGCGCTCACCGCTCTGATAGGCCAGCATGGTTTCGATGAAATACTCCACGTTCTGGCCCGCCAGGGCCGGCACCCCGATCCAGTTACCCTCCCCGGCCGCCCCATGGCACGCCGCGCAGGCCGGAATCAGGCGCTGCCCGTCGCCACGCCGCACCAGTTCCTCCGCCAGCGTCAATTTCACCTTACTGGCGCGCGGCTGCGGACCCGGCTGGCTGGCATACCAGGCGGCCAGATCGACCAGTTCCTCGTCGGTCAGATCGCGCACATAGCGATTCATGCGCCGGTGCTCCCGGGTTCCGTCCTTGTAGTCGCGTAGCTGCTTGTAGAGATAGGCCGTGCCGATAGCGGCGATGTTCGGCTGATTGATGTTGTCGGCGACGCCGTTGATACCGTGGCAGCGTACACAGTCCTCCCGCTCGGCCACCGCTTTGCCGGCCGCAGGGTCGGCGTCGTCCAGCATCTGCACGGTTTCCACCGTCCAGGCGACCTGAGACGAAGGCCCGGCCACGGCCACGGCGCCATACCAGAGGCCGATCGCGAACAAGCCGGTCACGCGGAGGAATCCTGCCTTCATGTCACACCCCCCAGGGCAGCGCATTGTGCGTGCCGATGAAGAAAAACTGCAGCAGCGGGTAGCCGAAGGAGATGGCCATGGCGATTACCAGAATCCAGTTCCAGAGCGCAAAACCATTGAGCGCGCCGGGCACCGTCAGCACCGGGTGTACCGGCTCCGCCCACTCCATCTCCACGTCTGCGCGCACGCTGCGCGCCACGTGGCCCTTGAGCAGCGCCGCAACGAACAGCAGTGCCGAAACCGCCAGAATGACACCGCCGACCGCCATGATCGTGGTCGCCGGACTCCACTGCGCGACGAACTCGGGATCGTAGGGCATCCAGGCGGTGCGCCGCGGCATCCACAGCAAGCCCACCAGGTGCCAGGGAAGCGTCAGCACCAGAATACCGATGAACCACAGCCACAGCTGGATATTGGCAAGCCCCCGACCCATCTCCCGACCGGTGATGCGGGGCCACAGATAATAGGCGATGGCGAAGTACATGATGATCGTGGTACCCGCAAAAATGAGATGGAAGTGCGCCGTCACCCACATGGTGTTATGCACCATGCTGTTCATGCCGTAGCTGGCGTTCACCATGCCGCCGAAGCCGCCGACCGTCAGCATGAGCAGCGCCAGGCCCGTCGCCAGCACCAGCGGTTCCTTCCAGTCCAGCGCCGCCAACCAGCCGAACAGCCCTTTGCCGCCGCGCAGCCGCCCGGCGATCTCCAGTGACGCGATCACGGTGAAGCCGGTGATCAGTGTGGGAACGGCCACCATGAAGGTGCCGAAGGCGTGCAGCAGCTTCCAGCCGGCCGCCTGGAACGGGTCGGCGTACAGGTGGTGGAAGCCGATGGGCAGACTGAACACCAGCAGCATGACGAATGCCACCCGCGCCATCTCGTCACTGAACAGCCGTCCGCCGGCGGCCTTGGGCACCATGGTGTACATGGCGATGTAGGCGGGGATGAGCCAGAAGTACACAATCGGGTGCAGGGTCCAGGCGAACAGCGTGCGCGCCATTCCGACATCGACGCTGGCAACCAGCCCCAGCGATAAGGGAATGAGCTGGAACACCACTTCCAGCACCACCCCGACCACCGTCCAGGCCCACAGCATGGCGTTGGTTACGGTGCCGAACATCGGCAGCGGCACCGGCCGCCCGGGATTGTCACGCTTCCACTGCACCATCATGACGACCATGATGGCGATCCACGGCAGCGAGCCGACGATGAGCAGGGCGGCACCGACATAGAACGTCCAATGCGCCGTCAGCGGCGGATAGAACGTGTACAGCACCGAAGCCTGAAACGTGACCAGGGCGTACACTACCAGCAGCACACCGATCAGCATGGTGCAGAAACCGAGCCAGGCCAGCCCCGGGGCCCACACCCGGCGCTGGAGACTGCTCGCGGCGGTGTAATAGCCGAAACCGAGAATGAAAAAGATGGTCAGCACGTAGGCCATGATGACACCGTGCGCGGTCACGGCGGTGTAATAGCCTTCATCCCAGGTGGGCACCAGCTCCGCACGTTCCAGCACCTGGTAGGCACCGAGCGCGCCCGCGAGCACAAAGGTCAGGGCAGCGACCCAGAAATGCGCCAGTGCCAGCGCTTTGGGCTTGGTGTTGTCGTTCACTCGCGCTTCTCCCGATCCGGCGTTAAAACCAGCCGCTGGTTGCGCATCTTTTCCCCTATGCGCTAGGACTGCGGCGTGATGGTCATGCGCGTCCACATGTAGTGATGGCCGAGCCCGCAGTACTCGTTGCAGTACACCGGAACACGAATGCCACCGGCATCATCGCTGACGCCCACCGCGGCCACGGCCTCGTAGTTGATGACCGTATTGACCTCCGAGACGTAACCGGGAATGACCATGGTGTCGACGTTGGTGCCGGGAATGTGCAGGCCGTGCAGCACGTCCGGCGTGGCGAAACGGAACCTGACCGGTGTCCCGGCCGGGACCTTCACGTCGGGTGGAAAAAATCCATAGCGGGTCGCAACGATGCGCACCGTCACCGTTCCGTCGTCATCGTTGAACACACCGAGCTTATCCTCGGCAAATTCCTCGGTCAGGTGCAGCCGGGTGGAATCGATGGTCTCGACGTTACTGGGCGGGTGCACGCTGATGGCGAACGCAGAGTACAGGATCGACCCGAGCATCACGACGATAATCAGAGCGACAATCCAGACCCAGGTTTTCTCCAGCCTGTCGACGTGCATGGCTGTGACCTCAGTTGACCGGACCGTGCGCCAGGAAGCGCCCAAAGTACAGCGCCAGCCACGCCGCAGCCATGATCGCGCCGTACACCACCATTACCGCGAGCGTGCCGATGGGCGGACTGTGCAGGATTTTCTTCTGTTCCTCTTCGCTCAAATCCATCGGTAACTACCCTGTTTGAAAGCCCATTGATCGGCGTGGCGGTGACCCCGGCGGGCGACCGGCGCCGCGTGTTGGCACGCCATGCCGGTCGTCCGCTGCTGCAGCTTAGGAGGCTCAGCCGAAGGTGTCGTAGACGATGTTGTCGTACCAGCTCTCGGCATAGGAGGCCTCCTTGCGCCGGCTGGTATCCGGGCCGGACACACCGCCTGAACCCTCGACCTTGCCGATCTTGCCGTCGGCGGTGAGCTCGTAGACCATGGCCACCGAGATGCCGTAGCGCGGACCCACCAGGCTGTAGCAGGTGTTGACCCAGGTGGGGGTCGGCACGTCCACGCCCTTGAGCATCGACACCACGGCAAACGCGCAGACCTTGGCTTCCGAGTTCGCCGCATAGCCGGACTTCGGTAACGGTGCGGCGATCGAAGCATCGCCGATGACATGGATACCCGGGTGCAGCGTGGACTCAAAGGTCTTGCCGTCTACCGGGCACCAGCCGCTGTCGTCGGCCAACCCTGCACTGATGGCGATCGCCCCGGCCTTCTGCGGCGGGATGGCATTGATGACGTCGGCTTTCATATCGACGAACTCCGAATGCACCGACATGTTCTTGGCATCGATACGTTTCCAGTCACCGCCCTTGTCCTGGCCGATCCATTCGATCATGGCCTTGTCGGTACCGTAGCCGTACAGTTCTTTCCAGCCGCCCTCGAACAGGCCCTGCTTGGAGAACTTCGGTTTGGGATCCAGGATGACCACCTTGGACTTGGGCTTGCTCTGCTTGAGGTAGTTGGCGATCATACTGGCGCGTTCGTAGGGTCCCGGCGGACAGCGGAACGGATTGGGTGGTGCAGCGATCATCACCGTACCGCCGTCCTTCATGTCCTTGAGCTGCTTGAGCAGCAGCTCGGTCTGCGGTCCGGCCTTCCAGGCGTGCGGGATCTTTTCAGCCACCATCGCGTCGTAACCTTCGATCGCGTCCCAGCGGAAATCGATGCCGGGCGACACCACCAGGCGGTCGTAGCTCAGCTTGTCGCCGCCTTTCAGGCTCACCGTTTTGGCCGCCGGGTCGATCGCCGTGGCCATGTCATTGACTACCTTGACGCCGTGCTGGCTCGCCAGCGTATCGTAGCTGAAGGTGATGTCGCTCATGGTGCGCAGACCGCCCAGCACCCAGTTACTGCCCGGGCAGGTTGCGTAGCTCGCGTTGGCCTCGACCAGGGTGACACTGATGGACGGGTCAAGCTTGCGGATATACTTGGCCGCAGTTGCGCCACCAAAGCCGCCCCCGATAATCACGACCTGGCCGCCATTCTTGGCGCCGAACGCCGCGCCCATGCCGAACAGGCCGGTGCCCGCACCGAGCCCCGTTGCGCCCAGAAGCCGGATAAACTCTCTGCGTGAAATGGACATAATCAGATCCTCTGCATTATTTGAGCTTGGAGAAATACTCAGAGACCGCGGCAATTTCTTCGTCGCTGTAGCCTTTGGCGATGCGGTTCATGACGG
>CBDTYI010000179.1:0-5938 GCA_965364565.1 uncultured Gammaproteobacteria bacterium
TCCGGGCCTGACCGGGTTAACAGTTTATTGTCGCGAGGGGACCGACACGGACCACCATTGACTGTATCGGATATTCCGGCCCGAATACCGGTAAAAACGAGGATTATACCAACATCAAGCGCACACAGCCATGCGCGGCGCGTGGCGCAACGGCCGACACGGGCACCTGCGCCCCGACAAACCCAAAGCCGCTATGGACTTATGCCGGGCGAACATTATGCTAGCCACTCTGAAACGCGACTGCCAACGTCCCGGAGACCGGAGCCACCTCCGCCCTATGGTCCTGCCCGATCCCAGACACCTGTTGTTCCTGGCCGTGCTGCTGTGCGCCTGGCCGTGGCCCGGCAACAGTGCCCCTGCGGACCGACCGCGAGTGCAAGTCGTGGTGTCCGGGCTGGAAGACCCGCTGCATGATAACGTTCTCGCGCTGCTGTCGATCGAGCAGGAAAAAAACGCAGCAGAATTGACCGAACTGCGCGTCCGGCGTCTGCACAATCTGGCGCGCAAGGAGATCCAGACCGCACTGCAGCCGTTTGGCTACTACCAGCCGGTGATCAAATCCGAGCTTACCGCCACCGAGCAGGGCTGGAAAGCCAGCTATATGATCGAGCCCGGCGCGCCGGTTCGGGTTGCAGCGCTCAACATCAGCATCATCGGCGAAGGCGCCGACGACCCCACCCTCACCGAGCTGATTACCGGATTTCCTCTCCAGCAGGGCGATGTCCTGATTGACACCGAGTACGAGAAAGGCAAGACACGACTGTTGCGCACCGCCCTGCGCCGCGGCTATCTCAAGGCCAATCTCGCCGAACACCAGATCCGCGTATCTCCCGCGCAACAGCGGGCGGACATCAACCTGACACTGGCCAGCGGCATCCGCTACCAGTTCGGCGAAGTGAATTTCAGTGATTTCGTCATCAACCGGGAGCTGATGGAACGCTATTCGGACATCGAAACCGGCCAACCCTATGCGGCGCAGCAGCTGCTGGACCTGCAAAACGCCCTGTTCGACAGCGACTACTTTTCGCGTGTGGAAGTATCCCCGCAACTCGACGACGCCGAGGACCGCCGGGTGCCCATCGAGGTCGCGACGACACCGGGCAAACGCCACCGTTACAGCTTCGGCGTCGGCTACGGCACCGATACCGGCGCGCGCGGCACCGTAGGCTACAAGAATCGCCGTATCAACCGGCGCGGCCACCGCTTTTTCTCAACGCTGCGTCTCTCCGAGCTGCAGGAAAGCCTGACCGCCGGTTACGTGATACCGTTCCGCAATCCCCGCACCGATCAGTGGGAAATCACGGCATCGCGGATCAATGATCACCCCGACAGCGACCGCGAGGAAGAGACGTCCCTGTTGGGCGTCAGCCGCCGTATCAGCCCGAGACCCAACTGGATCGAGACCCTGTACCTCAACTACCGGCAGGATTCCTACCAGATCGGAGCCGACAAGGGCCAGACGCTGCAACTGGTTCCCGGTGTCATCGTGGAGCGCATCAAGGGTCAGATCAAGGATAACCAGCGCACCGGTAACCGCTTCTCGCTGGAACTTCGCGGCGGCCACGACGGATTGATTTCCGACGTATCGTTTTTCCAGCCGATACTGACCGCCAAGGTCATCCACGGGCTTTGGCCGCGGACCCGGGTGCTGCTGCGCGGCGAAGTCGCCGGCACCCTGATCGACGGGTTCGACGACCTGCCCCTGTCGCTGCGTTACTATGCCGGCGGCGACGACAGCGTGCGCGGCTATGGCTATCAGCGCCTCAGCCCGCGCAACGAGGACGGTGACGTTCTCGGCGGCAAACAAAAGCTGGTAGGCAGCGTCGAGCTCGATTATATGTTCCGCGACAGATGGAGCGTCGCGACCTTTTTCGATACCGGCAACGCCTTTGACGACTGGAGCGACATCGGCCTGGAACAGGGGGTCGGTGTGGGGATCCGCTGGTACTCGCCAGTCGGGCCGCTGCGCGTCGATGTCGCCAGAGGCATCAGCGAGCCCGGCAGTGACCTGCGTCTGCATATCGTGTTCGGTCCGGAGCTATGAGAATACTGCGCTGGCTACTGATATCCGTGCTGCTGGCGGCGCTGCTTGTGGCCGGCCTGCTGGGGTTCACGCTCTACACTCAGACCGGCCTGCGCTGGACCCTGGCGGCAGTTGAGGCCAGTCTGCCAGGCGCATTGACCATCGATGAGATTGAGGGCCGGCTGGCCGGACCCCTGACGCTCACAAATCTGCGTTACCGGGACGCGAGCGTTGAGGTGAACGCGTCGCGTCTTGTCCTTGACTGGAATCCCGGCAAGCTGCTGGATCGCGAACTGCACATTGCGCTGCTACAGGCAGAGAGGGTTGCCGTACTGACCACGGCGGCCCCTGACGAAACGCCACGACCAGCCACCGAGCCCATCGAGCTCCCCGACCTCCGCCTGCCTCTGGCGATCAGAATCGTCGCGGCAACCCTGGACGAGCTGACCGTCGGTGATATCGATGCAGCACAGCCATTCAGCGTCGTCGAGTTAAGGACCGCGCTGAGCTTCGATGGCCAGACGCTCACGGTGCAACGGCTGGAAGGTGAAACGACGGGGATATCCTTGTCGGTGGACGGTCGGCTGACTCCCACCGGCAACTACCCGCTGTTATTGACCGGCCACTATTCCCTGACCCGGGACGGATTCCCGACACTCAACGCCGAGCTGGCGGTATCCGGCGATCTGGCACACCTGCAGATCGACCATCAGACCCTGACTCCGGTGAGCAGCCAGCTGGCCGCGACCCTGACTGCGGTGCTGGACAAACCCGCCTGGGACGCCCGCCTGCAGGTGCAGCAATTCGACACCGAAAGCATAAACCCCGGCTGGGAACCATTGACCGTGGGCGGCTCCGCGCATAGCCAGGGATCGCTTGACGCATACCGGTTCGAACTTGAAACACAGCTCGGCGGCGCGCGGATTCCCGCGGGCAGCTGGTCTCTCAGCGGCACCGGCACACCCGACACAATCGAGGTGCAGACGCTGCGCGGCGAGACCGCCGCGGGTGTCGTTTCCGGCCGGCTGCGGGTCGAAGATGTGCTGGCGACACCGCGCTGGGAGGCCGCACTGCAGGTCGAGCAATTGGACACCACCAGACTCGATCCGAACTGGGAAGCGCTGGTCCTGAACGGCAAAGCACACAGCCAGGGTTCGCTGGATGGCTACAGCTTTGAGCTGGACGCGCAGGTCAAGGGGACACGCGTCCCGCAGGGGCACTGGTCTGTGGCCGGCACCGGCACCACGCAGGCAATCGACGTGCGCAGCCTGCGCGCAGAAACTCTGGCCGGCGTGATTTCCGCTAACGCGCAGGTGCAGTGGGCTCCCCACCTGGAGTGGCGACTCGCTACCGAGGCTACCGGCATCGATCCGGGCTTCTACTGGCCCGACTGGCCGGGGCGGGTGGACTTCGCCCTGCGCGGCAAGGGATCACGGCAACAGGATCGCTACCACGCCGAGACCGAATTGACTCGACTGTCCGGGACTCTGGCGCAGCAACCGGTCAGCGCCAGCGGCAAACTCAGTGCCGACCACCAGGGCTTCGCCATCTCAGAGCTCGATGTCAAGGCGGCTGGAGCACACCTGTTCGCCAGCGGAGAACTCACCGATCGCTGGGCACTGCGCTGGAGCCTCGAGGCACCGGAACTGGCCGCGCTCTACCCGGCTTCACGCGGCGCCCTGACAGCGAGTGGCGACCTCACCGGCCCGCGCAACAATCCGGGCATCAGCATGAACGTTCGGGGCAACCAGCTCGCCTTCCAGCAACACCGGACGGAGAGCCTGGTGCTGGTGCTCGACTGGAGTCCCGATGACAGCAAGGCCTCGCGACTCGACCTGCAGGCCTTCGACCTGCTGCTGGATGGACAACAGGTCTCGCAGCTGGACATAAGAGGGACAGGCCTTGCCAGTAACCATAAAGTCACTCTTGCGATCGATGCCGACGCGTTGCAGTTCTCCGGCCGGATCACGGGCGGTTACAAGGAGCGCGGCTGGCAGGGGCTGCTTTCAGCGGCTAGCCTGACACTGCCCCCGAGTGGTGACTGGCGACTCGAAAATCCGGCCGAGCTGCAGATCTCGGGGCAGCGCGCCGCGGTTTCCGCGCTATGCCTGGCCAACCGCAGCGAGGGACACGCCTGTGTCGAAGGCTCCTGGGCTGCCGCAGCCGGCTGGCAGGCGAAAGTGCGCGCCCAAGCCCTGCCCCTGGCACTGCTGGAACCGCTGCTGCCGGACGACATGAGCGCCCAGGGCAAGCTGCAGCTCACGGCGCAGGCGCAACAGACCCAAGCCGGAAAACCGCAGGCCGAACTGGAACTCAGCAGTACCGGCGGCGCCCTGCTCTATCAAACCCTAAACCAGGAACAGCTCAGCTTCGACTACCGGGATTTCCAGATCACCGGTAGCATGCAGGAGGGCGTCGCGCGCCTTGCCACTCGCGCCGAATTGGGCGATACGGGACGCCTGAACGGACGGCTGGAGTTACCTCTGAGCGCTTTCGATCCACCCTCGCAGCGCATCGCAGGAACGCTGACGGCACGCCTGGGCGACATGAGCTTCCTACAGGCGCTGATCCCCGCGGTTGAAAAGGTCAAGGGCGAGCTGGCTGTTGATCTCGCCGCGCGCGGCACTGTGCAGGAACCGGATATCGATCTCGACCTGACCCTGCAGGACGGCGAGGTGTTGCTGCCGACACAGGGCATTACGCTGCGCAACATCAGTCTGCACGCTGAGCCGGAGAGCGGAGGCACCATCCTGTTTAGCGGTCGGACCACATCGGGGGACGGCGATGTCAATCTGACCGGGAAGTTCACACCCGGTCGGGACAACGGCTGGCGTGTCAACATGGCACTGCAGGGTTCGCGCTTCCAGGCCATCGATGTGACGGAATACCGGGTGCTGGTCTCACCCGACCTGAGCGTGGACATGACCTCTGCCTCGGCACAGGTCAGCGGCACGGTTGCGATTCCCGAGGCACGTCTGCGTCCCAAGCACGTCAGCGGGGCGGTGCGCCCGTCGCGCGATGTGATCATTGTCAGGGAAGGCGAACAGGAGGCGGCCGGCTACGCGGTGTACAGCACTATCCGGGTGGACCTGGGGCAATACGTACGCTTCGACGGCTTCGGCCTGAAAGGACGCTTCACCGGCAGCGTGGTCGTCTCCGACGCACCCAATCAGCTGGCCAGCGGTACCGGCGAACTGCGCATCCAGGAGGGCACCTACAAGGCTTATGGCCAGAACCTCAAGATCGAACGCGGTCGCCTGATCCTGGTGGGAGGCCCGCTGGACAACCCGGGGCTCGATATCCGCGCAGTTCGCGAAGTCGGCGACGTGACCGCAGGCCTGCATGTCACCGGCGAACTGCGGGAGCCGGCAGTGTCGGTGTTCTCCGACCCCGCCATGAGCGAGACCGAAGCGCTTTCCTACCTGGTGCTGGGCCGCCCCCTGCCCCAGGACGACAGCGAGGACCGGGAACAGGTAAACAGTGCGAGCGCTGCGCTGGCGCTGGGTGTGGGCGGCGCCTCGCTGCTGGGGGAAAAATTCGGCGAACGAGTCGGTATCGATGAAGTCGGGGTGGAAACCGAAAGCGCGACCGGCGACGTCACCCTGAAACTGGGCACCTATGTGAGGCCCGACCTGTTCGTCGGCTACGGCCGCGGGCTCGCAAACCAGGTCAACAGCTTTCTGGTGCGCTACCGGCTGACCAAGAGCCTGAGTGTGGAAACCGAAAGCAGCACCGAGGCGATGGGCGGAGACATCTTCTACACCATAGAACGGTAGGAGCCGTATCTGGACTGCCGGCGCTACGACTCCGCGTTCGCTCGCCACCAGGCCGGCAGACTCGCCACCGAATCCAGCACCACATCAGGCTGCACCCCGGACTCCAGGTCCTGGGGTTGAAACTTGCCGGTCCTGACCA
>CBDTYI010000180.1:0-5883 GCA_965364565.1 uncultured Gammaproteobacteria bacterium
GACTTCGTTCGTGGCGCAGAACCGCATGAAGCTGCCCGGCAAGACCTACATGCCCTGTTATCGCATCGTCCGGTGAAGCGCCTGCCGAACACCCCCGGGCCCTGGCCGCTGATCACAGCGCGGCCAGGGCTGCCGGTCCTCTAGTACCGCGTTGCCTGCCAAGCGAGCACGCGGGTCACAGCGGTGACGGGGTCAGGATTTCAATACCCAGGCCGTGCACCAGCCGTTCTCGTTGACGCCCTTGCCGGGGAAGATGGCGCACTGGCGCCACTCGCCGGCGTCGCTCCTGATCAGGTTGCAGTTCTTGCAGAACTGGTCGGGCTTGCGCTTCGGATCGGTGCTCGTGCTGGCATCGTGCACGTAGCCCAGCCCCTTGGCGGCCGGATCGTCTTCGGACACGGGCGGCAGGTCTCCGGCGTGGCTCTGGCGACTCAGCAGCAGGCTGCTCAACGGTACGGCGACGGCGCCCGACAGGGCGACCTTGAGCAGGGTTCGACGACTCTTATCTGTATGTGATTTCGACATGTGACACCTCCTGGGTTGCGGCTCGTCCGGAGCCGGTAATTGAAGGTCAGGCCAATCGTCGGCCTGGCCTTATACAAACGATGACGTCAGGCGCTGCCAATTTCATCCCAAGGCTCGGTCAGCTGGCTGCGCAGCAGTTGTTGTTCGCGCCGGGCCTCCAGCTTGCGCCGCGCGGCGGCATTGCGTCGCTGCTCCTGTTCGCGCTCAGACCGGGAGCTGCGCCCGCTCGACTCAGGTCGGCTTTCATCCTGAGCCCTCGCCAGGTCAGCAGTCCCGCCGGCCGGGGAGGCTGCCGCGGTGGGAGCGCGGCTGCCAGCAAGCTGTGGTGGCACGCGTCGGTGACCGATGCCGAACCTGCCAGTCGTTCCGGCCTGGCCTGGTTCCGTACAGATCGTGGCTGTGCTATTCATCATGTCCTCCTAACGCTCTAGAGCAATTCGGGTTACCCGCACGCGGTGCGAATGGAAAGTCTGCAGGAGGGGCTGGATGCTGCCGCTCCGCCCAGACTCACCCTGTCCATGTTTTGTCTGCAAAAGCCTCAAGCCTGTCGAACGCAATGACTGGCTTTACCCGGCGATTATCGCGGCTGCGGCCATCAGTAGAAGCAGCGGCATGGACAAAAAACTCAGCAAAGTCCGGGAAATAAACAGATCCTGTGCCCTGAGCAGGCGGCTGGTGTGGTGGTTCATGGTGATGCCCTCCTGATTGACGGGATACCGCTAAATCCGGTAGTGTCCAGGACAATAGGTCATGATTGGTCTGGTGTCAAGGTATTGTACAAGACAAAATATGATCGCGAGCGAACCGTGCCAAGGGGCTACCTCTGAAGAAACCAGAAGGGAGAACAACATGAGCGAACAATCTGTAACTGCGTCAACGACCTACCGGATCGGTGCCGTGGCGCGTCTCACCGGTGTTGCCGCGGACACCCTGCGTGTCTGGGAACGCCGGTATGGCGCGGTCACTCCGCAGCGGTCGGCGCGTGGCGGGCGCTTGTACAGCCCGGACGATGTCGCGCGCCTGCGCCTCATGAAGCACCTTGTGGAGGCTGGTGACTCAATAAGTACCGTGGCGATGCTGGATCTGGATGCCTTGAGGGCCCGGGTTGCGGACGCGCGCAGCCTGCCGCTGCAGCCTGGCAAGCCGGATGATGAAACACCCGTGCGCGTGCTGCTGGTTGGTGAGGCTCTGGCTGCGGCGGTGCAGAGCGCGCCCGGCGGCCTGCCCGGAATAACGCCGGTCGCGACTTACAGGGACCTGGCGGATTTCGAGGCCGGGACGGGGAAGCATTCGGCGCAGGTACTGGTGGTCGAAATGGCTACACTGCACGAGGACAGCGGTGCGCGAATAATCGACTGGCTGGGACGAGCCGGCGCGGCGCATGCGCTGGTTGTGTACCGCTACGCTTCGGCAGACGCTTTGCTGCGCCTGCCGGCCTGGAAATGTCTGGCGCTACGGGCACCGGTCGACGCTGCTACCCTGGAGGCGCACTGTCTGGCGATGAGTCGCGCCGCGGTGCTGGCGCCGGCTCCGCTCGCGGCTGACGTTGCCGCGATCGCTCAGGCGGCGCCACCGCGACGCTACGATGACGAGACCCTCGCCCAGCTGGCGACACTGTCTTCAACGGTGAAATGCGAATGTCCGCGTCACCTGGCCGAGCTGATTTCGAGTCTATCGGCATTCGAGCGTTACAGCACCGAGTGCGAGAGCCGGAGTCCGCGCGACGCAGCGTTGCATGCATTCCTCCATGCCACGGCATCGCAGGCGCGTCATCTGGTCGAAGACGCGCTCGGTCACGTGATCGAGGTGGAGAACATCCAGTTGTAGGGGCATGCATCCGGATCACGCCAGGCGCGCGCACCAGCGGCCCGCCGGCGCGGGCCGTGCCACCGCGTCAGCGACAGCGGGTGAGGGTGTACTGTTCGCCCTGCGCCGGTTGCGCCCCGACGCTGACGTCGAAAGTGTCGCGGCGGGTGCCGAGCACCTGTGCGGCCCGGTACTGGTAGAAGTAGCTGTCCTGGTAAAACGGGTGTTGGCTGTTCCCGCCTCTCGGCGCCACCAGCATATGCAGGATGATGGTGTTCTTGTTCAGTTCCCAGAATCCCGTGATATCGGCAGCCTTGCCGGTGCCCAGTTCCAGGGTGCGGTTTTCACGGAACAGCACGTAATTCGCGCTCCCGCAGCCCTCGCTGCCGCTCATACTCCATGTGCCCGCCAGGTATGCGGGTGACGGCTCGAGCTCCTGGGCGAGAGCCGTCGGGATTTGCAGTGCGAACAGGGCCATCAGAGCGAGTTGCAGGGGCATGGCGGAGACTCCTGAATCTGTACGGTAGTGAGCAGGCAGGCTGAGGCTGTTCCGGCACCTTAGTCAAGCGAGGAGCGAGCGTCAAGCGGCCCGGTTTTTCCGTGGCGCGCGAGAGACCTCGCCGCTTGCCGCTGTGCCCGGCAGGCGCCCGCCGGGCCGGGAGAGCGGCTAGCCAGGGTGTCAGTTGCCTGTTCACCCGCGGGGGTGCATAGTCCCGGCTGGCGGCAGCCGCCGCCGTAGTGTGGAGGGTAGACATCTGGAAGCTTCGCCATCCCGGATGTCGGCGCGCCGGCGCGTAGCCTGGTACGCGCTAGCCATCTTTCTGAGCTCGGCGGGTCTGATGGTGCTGGAAATCGCCGCCGGGCGGCTGCTGGCGCCTTACATCGGCGTATCCCTGTACTCCTGGACCGCCATCATCGGCGTGGTGCTCGGTGGGCTGTCGCTCGGCAACTGGCTGGGCGGGGCATGGGCGGATCGCGGCGGCAGCGAGCAGTCGGCTGGCCTGGTGCTCGGGCTCGGCGCGCTGTCCTGTATCGCTATCCTGCTGCTGCTGACGCTGGTGGCGCCGCCCTTGCAGCGCAGCGCGCTGGGTCTGCTCACGGTCAGTTTTCTGTTTGTTGCCGCACTGTTCTTTGTGCCCGCCGTGCTGCTTGGCGTGGTGACGCCGTTGTTGACCACCCTGGCACTGCGCCTGGATGCGCGCACCGGGCACATTGTCGGCATGATGCACGCGCTGGCGGCGTTTGGCAGCATCGTCGGCACGTTCGCCACCGGCTATCTGTTTATCCAGTACTTCGGTACCCACGCAGTCATTATCGGCACCGGCGCGGTGCTGGGCCTGCTCGCACTGGCATTCCTGCTGCCTGCCCGCGGCACTGCGCTGGGCCTGGCGGTCCTCGCCGTTGCGGTCACCATCTGGACCCAGGCGCGCGGCGGCTTTCTGCAACCCTGCGATCGGGAGACCAGCTATTTCTGCATTCGTGTCGTCGACATGTCGGGCGAGGCGCCGTTCGGGCGCGCGCGCGGCCTGGTGCTGGATCACCTGTTGCACGGCATCAGTCACGAGACCCGGCCGGACGTTTTGATTGCGCCCTACACGCACCTCATGGATGAATTGTTCGCCGCGCACCTGGATAACAGGCACTCGGCGCGCTATCCAGGCGCCCGAATCGTGGTGGCCGAGCTCGACCCCCAGGTCACCGCAGTGGCACAGAGCGAGTTGTATTTCGAACCCGGCGACGCGCGCATCATTCACACGGACGCGCGCCGCGCGCTGCAGCGTTTGCACGACCAGGAGTTCGACGTAATCGTGGGGGACGTGTTCCATGACATTGCCGTGCCGTTTCACCTGGTAACACGTGAGTATGCGGAACTCGTCAAGTCCCGTCTGGTGCCGGGCGGTCTCTATACCCTCAACGTGGTTGACGTGTATCCGGATCCCAGACTGGTGAAGAGCATGGTCAAGACGCTGCGCGAGGTGTTCGGCGAGGTGCGTATCTGGATCGAGGCCTGGACGCTGCAGGACTCGCGGGTGACCTACGTGATTTCCGCGGCTGACGCGCACACGGCACCCGCCCGCGTGCGCGCTACGCGCGGAATGCAACGGGAGTGGCACGATGTGACGGTATCGCTGCTGGAGCAGGGCACGCCGATGTCGGCGCTGCCGGTACTCACGGATGACCGGGTACCTGTCGAGCGCCTGCTTTCGGGGCTGATTTTCACCGAACTCGGACGCTAGTCCGGACAACGCAACGGAGGCACAGTTAATCAGTCCTCCAGATCGCACCTACCGGTGCTCAGATGCTGCAACGGGATTCAGAACCTGATGTGCAGCGTCACGCGGTCGGCCATGGGCACCAGATGCCAGGTGGTCCCACCGCTTCCGCGCCCGGCCCATGCGTCGTTGCGGTAATCGCGCAGGTCGTCGTCGGCGCGCGACGGCTCGGTCCAGATATTGGCCTCGCTCACCGCGATGCCTATCAGAGTCGAGGTCACGGCGTCGTCGCTGTCGCCGTACGCGGCTATCACAGCGCCCCCAACCAGGTTGGCCCCGATTCCGATCAAGTGGCGTTTCCAGCCGGAACGCCCGGCGGCACGCGCGGCATTTTCACGCAGCAGCGCTTCGCCCCGTTCGAGCCTGCTTATCCGCGCTTCGCGGCTCTCTGACGGCATTGCCTGAAGTCGCGTTGAACTGCGGACAGCCGGCAGCGGCTTTATCAGCATCTGCGCCAGCGCACCGCTGGATTTCACTGCGCCGACGATGTAGTTCACCTCGTCATCGTTGTCGTCCGCATCAACCGCAAGAAGGCCCTGCGCCGCGGCGCTGGCGGCGTAAAATCCCGTCCAGCCGTACTGCCAGTAGCGGGCGTTGGGTGTCTGTCTCGCCAGGCGTGTTTCGATGAACTTAAGACGCTGATCCAGTTCCGCGTCGCTCATCTCACCGGGCAGACGATCCGCCGCTTCGGCCCAGGTGAAAGGTGACCCGACCGAGAGGGCAAGCAACAGGCTGATGAGAGGTCGCGGTAGCGGATGCATATCGTATTGTGTTTCGGTGTCGAAGTGCCGGTGTTCCGGCTAACGCCTCGCGCATGGTGCAGGCGCGCGGTAAGAATCCGTGTTCGGACTGCGCAGAGCATAACCAGCCCGCTTTGCGGGAGTCAATCGTAGCCGGAGGCGGCGCTGTCGGCGGTGCCGCGCAGGAACGGGGTGCGCATCTGTGCCGCGAAGCTCTTGGGGTAGTTCGGGTTTCTCAGGCCGATGTCGCTGATGCTCCGCTCGGTCGGCAGGAACCAGGTGCCGAACACCAGGTCCCAGAGGATCAGGTTGTTGCCGTAGTTATGGTTCGATTCGTCGCTGATACGGGAATGGTGCCAGCGGTGCAGCTCGGCGCTGCTGATCAGGTAGTTCAGCAGACCGTAGCGCAGGCGGATGTTGGAATGCTGAAAGAAACCGTTGATCGAATAGAACACGAAGTACAGGGCGATGACCTGTTCGCCCACGCCGAACAGCATGAAAGGCAGCGCGAACAGCACGAACTACAGAACCATCTCCAG
>CBDTYI010000181.1:0-5868 GCA_965364565.1 uncultured Gammaproteobacteria bacterium
GCGGCATTGTGCTCGGCTCGGCGCTGACCATGAAAGTGCAGTACTACAAGCTGGTCTATGAGCAGGACGCCAGCTTTATGGCTGCGCTGATCACCGGGTTGGTGGATCTGCACCTGCTGCCTAAGGGGCTGCGCAAACTGGAAGCGGTCTGAGCGCCGCGCGCCCGCGCCCTTGGGCGGGGGGGTGAGAGCGCCATGGACTTGTCATTTCTGGCCGGTCGGGTATCATCCCGACCTTCCATTTCGGGTCGTTAGCTCAGTCGGTAGAGCAGTTGGCTTTTAACCAATTGGTCGTAGGTTCGAATCCTACACGACCCACCAGATTGCTGTTACAGCAATAAAAAAGCCGGATCAATTGATCCGGCTTTTCTTGTGCGCAGCCTGGTGGCCGCGGATCAGGTCCCGAAGCCGGGGTTTCCTTTGGCTCCCTTGATGAGCGGCTCATTGAGGTCGATGTGCTCGATGGTCTTCTTGTCGCGCAGGTACTCTGCCACCACGTCCCAGACCGGACGGCCTTCCAGCGGCTGCGCGACGCTCGCCCAGCCGGCGACCGAGTATTCCTTGTCCGGATCCAGCGGCTTGCCGTCCAGTTGCATATCGGAGATGCGCGAACCCATGCTGGCGGCCGGGTCGATGGTATATTTCAGGCCGCCAACACGCACCATATCGCCGCCCTGCTGATAATAGGGGTCCACGTTGAACAGGTTGTCGGCGACGTCTTCCAGAATTTCCTTGATGCGTGTGCCCGGCATGTTGTTGAGTGTCACCGTGGGGTAAGTAATGGCGGTCTGGGTCATGACGTGCTCAAAGGTGATCGCTTCGCCGGGCATCACGCTGACGCCCCAGCGAAACCCGGGCGAAAACGCGATCTGGGCACCCTGCACATCCATCAGGGCGTCGCAGATCAGCTGGTCAAAGGTGCCGTTGAAGTTGCCGCGCCGGTAAAGTAGTTCGTCGGTGACTGCGAGCTTCTCCGCCAGCTGATCCTTGTACGGTGCACGCACCTTTTCGACGTAGGCGCTCATGTCGGGATCGGCGGGCAGCAGGTCGGAGAATACCGGCAGCAGATGGTAGCGGTAATCGCTGACTTTGCCGTTCTTGACTTCCAGGTCGAGCACGCCGAGGAACTTGCTGTTGGAGCCGGCGTTGCTGACCAGCGTCTTGCCGCCAGCGTTATCTACCACGACCGGTCTGGGTATCGCGTCGTGGGTGTGGCCGCCCATGATGGCGTCGATGCCGGTGACCCTGGAGGCCATCTTAAGGTCCACGTCCATGCCGTTGTGGGACAGGACAACGACCACCTGCGCGCCTTTGCCGCGCGCCTCGTCGACCATTTTCTGCATGCGGTCATCACGGATGCCGAAGCTCCAGTCCGGAACCAGGAACCGCGGATTGGCGATCGGCGTATAGGGGAACGCCTGGCCGATGATGGCGGTCGGCACGCCGTTGATTTCGCGAATGACATAGGGCGGAAACACCGGTTCACCCCAGTCGTTGTCGACCACGTTCTGGGCGACGAAATCGATGTGCCCCTTGAAATCGTTTTCTATGATTTCCTGCACACGCTCCGCGCCGAACGTCATTTCCCAGTGCGGCGTCATGATATCCACGCCGAGCAGTTTCTGCGCATCCACCATGTCCTGGGCGTTGGTCCAGTAGGACGTGCCGGAACCCTGCCAGGTGTCGCCGCCGTCCAGCAACAGGGCGCCGGGGCGTTGCGCGCGGACCTGTTTCACCAGGGTGCTCAGGTGCGCGAAACCGCCCACCTTGCCGAACTGCCTGGCCGCCTCGACAAAGTTCAGATAGGTAAAGGCGTGTGCCTCGCGCGATCCGGGCTTGATACCGTAGTGCGCCAGGAACGCGTCCCCGACCAGGTGTGGCGGCTTACCAAGCATCGGGCCGACACCCAGATTGATGCTGGGCTCGCGGAAGTAGATCGGCAGCAGCTGTGCGTGGCAGTCGGTGTAGTGCAGCAGCGAGACGTTGCCGAATCGGGGCAGATCGTATAGACCGCCGGCTTTCGTGCCGGCGGCTGTCTTGTCCGAGCCCAAGGCTTCGAGTGACAAACCGGAAGCACTTGCGACAGCCAGCATCTGGAGAAATTCGCGACGGCTAATATTCATCGTGGGATCCCTGGTTCAAGAGTTGGAACATTTGGCAACTTGTTTTCGAACAAGACGCGCTTGGCGGGGCTTTATTCCGTTGCCGGTAAAACGAAAAAGCCCGGTCATAAGACCGGGCTTTGGCGGCGCTATTGCGCTTACTTGCGTGCGCCCGGGCCATTCAGATCCAGCCCGTTGCTTACGTAGGTGTGAAAGAGCTCGAGGTTTCTGTACTCGTCACTCTGGGGCTTGTAGGGCTTGAAACGGACCTGCTTGTTACAGCCCACATAGCGCCGATGCAGTGTCCCCAGGCCACCCCACTTGGAGCGATACACCGGGAAATGGCTGGTATGCCCCAGCGCCGGGCTGAGCAGATCGGCGCGCACCCGGTTACCCGCATTCCACTGGTGACAGTCGGCACAGGACAGGTTCAGCTGTCCGCGCTTGGCGTAGAACTGCTCCTTGCCCTGCTCGTAGGCCTGCTGGGCCCGCTCGTCACTGGGGATCACCACGTTGATCTTGTTGCCGCGCGAGGTGTAGGCCATGTAGGCGGAGATATCGGCGATGTCGCCTTTCTCCCACTTCAGAGCATCCTCGCCGTTCTTGACGCGGCAATCGTTGATGGCGCTCTCCAGCGTGACGACCTTGCCCGAAGCGCTGTCGAAGTAGGGGTAGTCCTGTTTGACCCCCATTCCGCCATTACGAAAACAGCTGGCGTAGGTCTTGCCGTTGCTGAACGGTTTGTTGAAAAGTTCCTTGCCCTTTTCGATGTTGAGCTCATAGGGCGGGAATTCCTCGATGGCTTCCCACTGCTCCCGAGACGCCTGATCTATGGAGTAGACGCCGTTGACGTAGTCCTTGAAGGGCGTATCGGGAAAACGCTTGGCAAAGTAGCTGCGGAACTCCTGCAGATCCTGCTGGGGACCCGCCTGTACCGCGACCGGGGCGGTACAAACCAGCCCGAGTGCCGCGGCGATAGTGAACAGTCTTTTCATGGTTTAGTCCAACCTCCGGTTGTTGTTGGTCGCCAAAGCGGCTTGCGATCAGCTGATCTTGGTCTCGGTCGAGTCACTTTCGCCCTTGTTGTCAACCCAGCTCAGCTTCAGGGTGTCGCCCGCTTTGGCGCCCTTGAATTTGAACGACAGGTAGGGATTCTTCGAAATCGCAGCTCCCCACAGTGCCGTGAGCACGTTCTTGCCGTTGTGCTCGCAGGTGACTTCCTGGATAAAGTGCGCCGGGATCGGCTTGCCGGTCTTCTTGTCTTTGACCAGTCCGGTGTCCATGGGATGACTTATCAGTGCCTTAACCGTGGTGACGTCACCATCCACTTTTGCTCGAATCTTGATTGATGCCATTTTCTGTATCCTCTGACTCGTTTAACCGCCGCAACCACCGATGGTGACTTTCACTTCTTTACCGGTGCTGTAGAGCTTGCCATTGGCTTTCACCACCGCGATGACGCTGGAAGTCTTGCCCATTTTGATGCGGGTGGATACGAATGCTTCTGTGCTCGCGCCGAGAACAAAGGACGCCGTCAGTGGAGAAGCGTTCTTTTCAGCGATGATGCTGATGGCTTCCGCGCCCGGTATCTCGGCGGTGACCGAGACCGGTACCACGGCACCGTTCTCTGCAATGTCGGGGGCGCGGATGGAAATCTTGTCCGATCCCTCCAGCTGGTGGGAGCCCATCAGCGCGTCCAGAGCGCTGTCCACCGACGTGGCTTCGAACGCGGCCGACGGCCAGGCGGCCAGTACCATGCGCGGGGTCAACAGGCCTGCACCAACTGCGGCACTCACCGCGCCGGCTGCCACGGATCCCTTCAAAAAGGTTCTGCGTTTCATGTTAATCACTTGTCTATCTCCTCGTTGTACGACACGCTGTTACAAGGTGTAGATAAACTCTACGACTTTGTCGATTTCGCCCTCACTGAGGACCTGCTGACGACCGAAGGGCGGCATCACGCTGTTCGGATTCATCTTGGTCGGATCCCAGATCTGCGCCCGCAGCTTGGCCTTGTCCGGGAACCGGGCTTTCATGGCGACCAGCGGCGGGCCGATGTTGCCCGGCAGTTCGCCGCCCTCGATCTGATGGCAGGCCAGGCAGTTGCCCTTCTTGCGATCGAACGCAATCGCCTTGCCCTGCTCGGTGGCCGAAGCGCCGCCACCCTCGGCAGCCATGCTGGCCGTCGGGGACAAGGCCAGGCTGCCGGCAAGCGCCAGCACAGAACTTGCCGTCTTCAGGATGCTTGGAAATTTCCGCATCTTCAAAATCCTCCTTACGATGAGCATTCGAAATGGTTGTGATGCCAACTGTCTGGCGAGTGGACTGCGAAGCAACCACCAGCCTCGCAATGGGAAACTGGATTGTGAGACAACCGTCGCTCGACTATAGCTCTCTGTCTGACGCCAGTCAAAATGAGAATTGCGTTTGTCATCACAGGCTTTAACGTTACCCCCTGCGGGCAGCATGCCGCCGGTTGTCAGTCGGTATAAGCGCGGGACGGCGTTGGATGGATTTTTATTCCAGAGCGGTAATTATTTTTTCGCGCGCTCGGCCAGAATCTCCCGGAATTCCTCGAGCCTGGCCTGGATGCGTTCCTGGTCGTAGCGACTGACATCGCTGTGACGCAAGGCCTGCTCAAGCTGATCGACCGCCAGCGGCACATCGCCATTGAGGTAATAGAGTTCCGCAGACGCGCGGTTGGTTTCCCAGGGGGGGCCGCTTACGCTGGCGGCCTTGGCCCATAACTGGTAGACCGCCGCAGTTCGCCCCTGTTCATCGCGTACCATCTCGCGCGCCAGGTCGCGTGCCTGTTCGGCTTTGCCGGCCAGCAACAGCGCGGCTGCGTAGTATTGTCCTATCACCAGGTCGCCGGGGTACAGGTTCAAGGTGTCCTTATAGAGCGCCAGTGCTTCCGCTTGTTGCCCGCTGTCTTGCAGCACCTGCGCCAGGGTGGTGCGATACAGGATGCGGTCGGGATCGTTCTTCATCAGTTTGCGCAGTTGCGATCGGGCAATATCGTTAGCTCCGCTTCTCCAGTTTGCGAGCGCCAGTCCGTAGTGGTCCGCGGGGCCGGCGTCGGACTTGGCGGCGAGCGCCTGGTACTCCTGCAGCACGGTGTTCGCGTCGTCCGCGAGCAGCACGGCGAGGCGCGCGCGCTCCAGCTGGAATTCGAGCGAATCGAGTTCCTTGCCTCTGCCCTGCTGCTCCGCGCGCTGCATGGATTCAGCGATACGGTCGGTGGTGACCGGGTGGGTGCTGAGAAATTCGGGAATGTTCGCCGCTCCGTACAGGCGCGTGGACTGGTAGAGACGTTCAAAGAAACTGGGCATGCCGAAAGGATCGATGCCAGACCTGCCGAGTGTCTGGATGCCGATGCGATCGGCTTCCTTTTCATTCGCCCGGGTGAAGTTGAGCTGGTATTGAATGCTGCCGGCCTGGATCGCGGACGCGGCCGCGATACCCGCGTCACTGTTGGTCGCCACCCCGAGCAGGATGGCGGCGATGGTTGCCGCCGCAGTCGGTAGACTGAGCTGGTTGGCCGCTTCGTAGGCGCGCAACAGGTGGCGCTGTGTAACGTGCGCAATTTCGTGAGCCATCACGCCGGCAAGTTCACTTTCGTTGCGAGCCGCAAGAATCAGCCCGGTGTGGATGCCGATATAGCCGCCGGGGCCCGCGAAAGCGTTGATTGAGGGATCCTGGACAATAAAGAAGGTGAACGGATAGTTCGGCGCGTCGCTGTTCGCCACCAGCTTTTCACCGAGCCG
>CBDTYI010000182.1:0-5865 GCA_965364565.1 uncultured Gammaproteobacteria bacterium
GCCCGGTCCGGGTAAAGTGTCACGCCGGGAGCCCTGTTTGTTCCAAGTCAGCAATCTGAAGCGCAGCGGCATGCCGCCTGTTTCACTGTCCCTGGCGGCCGGTGAACTGGTCTGCCTGTCGGGCCCGAGCGGCGCAGGCAAGACCCTGCTGCTGCGGGCACTGGCCGATCTCGATGTGAATCAGGGTGAGGTTTCACTGGACGGAATAAGCCGCGAGCAACTGACGCCTATGGCCTGGCGCAGGCAGGTTGGCTATCTGCCCGCCGAAAGTCGCTGGTGGGGCAGCACGGTCGCCGAACATTTTGCACGGGTCGACACCCGGCAACTCAGCCGGCTGGGCTTCGAGGCGCCGGTGTCGGACTGGCGCGTCGAGCGCCTGTCCAGCGGTGAGCGCCAGCGACTGGCTCTCGCGCGCCTGCTCGCCAACCGGCCCCGCGTGCTGCTACTGGATGAGCCGAGCGCCAACCTGGACCCCGACAATATCCGCAGAATGGAACTGCTGGTAAAGGACTATCTGGCCGAGCAGCAGGCCGCCTGCCTGTGGGTTACCCATACCCGGGAGCAGATCGAGCGCATCGCCGATCGCGAGCTGGGCCTGGATGCCAGCGGTCTGCAGCAAGGCAAGCCGGCATGATCCAGCTGACCGCTCTTGACCTGTCGCTCGCCGCCTTGCTGGTGGTGGCGCTGGCCCTGACCTCGGTGCGCATCTACCCCGGGCTGGCGAAGCAGCTGCTGGTGGCAGCGCTGCGCACGGCGATACAGCTGACCCTGATCGGACTGGTCCTGAAAACGCTGTTTGCCAACAGCAGCCTGCTGTGGGTCTCGGTGCTGTCGGGGGTGATGCTGGCGGTTGCCGGGCGCGAAGTGGTGGTGCGCCAGCAGCGGCGTTTTGTCGGCGGCTGGGGTTACGCCATCGGCACGGTGTCGATGTTTACATCGTCCTTCACCGTGGCACTGTTCGCCCTGATCGTGGTGGTGGGCAACGATCCCTGGTATCAGCCCCAGTACGCGATTCCGCTGCTGGGCATGCTGCTCGGCAACACCATGAACGGTATTGCCCTGGCGCTGGATCGCCTGACCCAGACCGCGTGGGATCAGCGCGACACCATCGAGGCGCGTCTGATGCTCGGTCACAGTACCGCGCAAGCGCTGTCCGGCATTCGCCAGCAGGTATTTCGCAGCGGCCTGATACCGATTATCAATGCCATGGCAACGGCCGGGATTGTCAGCCTGCCCGGTATGATGACCGGCCAGATTCTCGCCGGCGCGCCCCCAGTCGAAGCCGTCAAGTACCCGATAATGATCATGTTTCTGATTGCGGGTGGGGCCGGGTTCGGTACCCTGGCCGCGGTGCGCCTGTCGGTGCGCCGCCTGTTTGACGAACGCGAACGCTTAAGGCTGGATCGTCTGCAACGATAACAGCTGCATGAAGCTCGCCTGTTCCCGTGCACTGTTCGCCGTATTGCTGCTCGTGGCCTGGACCTGTCGGGCCGAGCTCTACCACTGGGTGGACGAGCACGGACAGACCCATTTCGCCGATCGGCCGCGGCACAGCCAGCCCCACGAAATCTCGGTGCGGCCGGCCCCCGCGGTACCGGCGGACCCCGCTCAGCGCAGAGACAAGACCCGTCGGCTGCTCAACGCCTTCCAGCTCGAGCGGCAGCAGCAGCGCGAGGAAAAAGCGAAACGGCGGGAAGAAACGCAGCAACGGCGGCGCAACTGCGTACGGGCCAGGGACAACCTGCGCCAGTCCAGCGAGGCGGGCAGCATCTACCGGCTCGACGACAGCGGTAACCGGATTTATCTGTCCGAACCCGAGCGTGCCGCGGCCATCCGCAGACACCAGCGAGCCGTTGCCGAGTGGTGTGACTAGGCCCGCTGCCCGTCGCTAGATCTGAAAAAACTCCGGCGGGGCCAGCGCGCCCTGGTGTATGGCGGCGTTGTAGTAGCGGGTCTCGAAACTTCTTTCCCGGGCATCCGTCACTCTGAAACTGCGCACATCGCCGCCTTTGCCCGCCATGGTGGCCGACCACCACCCCGACGGGTAGCAGGGCTGGGGAAACGGCAGGGTTACCGTGTCCGTAAAACCGGCTGCACGCATCGCCCGGTGCAACGGCTGGATGATGCTCTTGTAATGCAGCAGCGGCGACTCGCTTTGCTGCACCATCACACCGTGTTCACCGAGCGCGCGGTGGCAGTCCCGGAAGAAGGCTTCGGTGAACAAACCCTCGGCAGGTCCGATCGGGTCGGTGCTGTCGACGATAATGACATCCACGCTGCCCGGCTCTGCGTCTTTCATCCACTGGATACCATCGCCGAAATACAGTTCCGCACGCGGATCGCCGTTGGATTCGCACAGTTCGGGAAAATATTTCTCGGCAAGCCGGGTGACGCGCTCGTCGATGTCGACCTGCAGGGCGTGCTTGACGCCCGGATGTTTCAGCACTTCGCGCAGGGTGCCGCAATCGCCGCCCCCGATAATAACCACCCGTTCAGGGCTTGGATGGGTGAACAGCGTCGGGTGTGACATCATTTCGTGATAGAGGAAATTGTCGCGCCCGGTCAGCATGACAAAACCGTCGATCACCATCAGGTTGCCGAACTGGGTGGTCGCATAGATCTCGATGCGCTGAAACGCGGACTGCTCCTCGTGCAGCTTTGCACGGATTTCGAATGATATGGCCGACCCGCCCTCCTTGCAGATTTCGGTAAACCATTTGGTATCGCTGTCTGTGATCATGGGCGGCAAAGATTCATTGGGGTCGGGGGCGATTTTCTCTAAAATGACGCAAGACGAGGCTGCCAAGTATATAGAAAACCGACCCCGACCCCAATAAATCGAAGCCGAATGAATCCATGAACTGGTCCATCGACGCATCGCGCAAGCGCTACAACCTGTCCGGCTGGAGTGACGGGTATTTCGACATTAACGAGCGGGGCCATCTGGTCGCGCGGCTGCGGCACGGTGCCGGCAGCGCCGAGGTCGATCTCTACGAGCTGGCCGCCGATCTGCGGCGCTCGGGGCTCAACTGGCCGGTACTGGTGCGCTGCAACAGCATTCTGCACCATCGGGTCGAGCGGCTGTGTGGTGCCTTCGAGCGCGCCTGCGGGCACCACGACTACCGGGGCGGCTACACCGCTGCCTACCCGATCAAGGTCAATCAGCAGTTCAGCGTGGTGCAGCAGATCCTTGCACACGGCGGTGCCCGCGTCGGCCTGGAGGCGGGCAGTAAGCCGGAATTGATGGCGGTGCTGGGTCTGTCGCGCCCGGATGGGCTGGTGATCTGCAATGGCTACAAGGACCGTGAGTACATCCGCCTGGGGCTGATCGCGCGGCGGCTGGGCCAGCGCCTTTACCTGGTCATAGAGAAAATCTCGGAGCTGGAGCTGGTGATCGAGCAGGCGCGGGAGCTTGATCTGCTGCCGCTGCTCGGCATCCGCGTGCGTCTGGCGTCGATTGGCTCCGGCAACTGGCAGAACACCGGCGGGGCCAAGTCCAAGTTCGGGCTGCACGCCGCGCAGGTACTGGAGCTGGTGGAGCGTCTGCGCGGGGTCGGTATGCTGGACCAGCTTCAGCTGCTGCACTTTCATCTCGGGTCGCAGCTTGCCAACCTGCGCGATATCAAGAACGGCGTGCAGGAGGCGGCGCGTTTTTTCGCCGAACTACGGGCGCTCGGCGTGCCGATCCAGGTGCTGGACGCCGGCGGCGGGCTGGGCGTCGATTACGAGGGTACCGGCTCGCGCAGTTTCTGTTCCATGAACTACGGCGTCGACCAGTACGCGGAAGCCATCGTCGAGACGGTGAGCCGGATCTGCGCCGAAAATGAACTGGAACACCCGGAGCTCATCACCGAGTCCGGGCGTGCCATGACCGCGCACCACGCCCTGCTGATCACCAATGTCATCGATACCGAGGCGGCCCCCGGCACAGACGAGCCCGAGCCCCTGGACGAGGCGGCACCCGATACGCTGCGTAACCTGGAAACCTTGTTTCACCAGCTCAGCGAGCGCTCGCCGCTGGAAATCTATCACGACGCCCGGCAGTACCTGGAAGAAGTCCACCATGCCTACGGCATGGGCTATGTGAACCTGCAGCAGCGCGCCCAGGCCGAGCTGTATTACTTCGCTATACTGCAGCGCCTGCGCCGTCTGCTGCAGCCGGAGCGCCGTCAGCACCGCGAAGTGATCGACGAGCTGAACGAAAAGCTGGCGGACAAGTATTTCTGCAACCTGTCCATCTTCCAGTCGCTGCCGGACGTGTGGGCGCTGGACCAGCTGTTCCCCATCGTACCCCTGCAGCGGCTCGACGAAGAGCCCACGCGCCGCACCACGCTGGAGGACCTTACCTGCGATTCGGACGGACGCATCGACTACTACGTGGACGGCGAAGGCGTGGAAAGCAGCCTGCCGGTGCACGCCGTCAAAGCCGACCAGCCCTACCTGCTGGGCATTTTCATGGTCGGCGCCTACCAGGAGATTCTCGGCGATATGCACAACCTGTTCGGTGATACCGACGCCGTGAATCTGGATATCCGGCCGGATGGCTCCTATGCGCTCAACCAGCCCGAGCACGGAGACCGGGTCGACGAGCTGCTGCGCTATGTGCATTTCGAGCCGGACCGTCTGCGCGCGGCGTACCGCCAGCGCATCTATGCCGCCGAGCTGCCGGCCGCCGAGGCGGATCGTTTTCTCAAGGAACTGGAGGCCGGTCTGACCGGCTACACCTATCTTGAAGAGTAACGCGACACTGCCGACCGGTTTTTTCGGCCTGGGCGCCATGGGCGCGCCGATGGCGCACAATCTGTATCAGGCCGGCTACCTGGCCGCGGCCTGGAACCGCTCGCGTCAGCGACTGGACGCCTTTCTGCGGGAACATCCGCTGGCTGCAGCCGACAGCCCGGCGGCCGTCGCCCGGCGCGCGCGCGTGCTGTTCACCTGTGTATCGGCCGACGCCGATCTGCTCGACGTAGTGGAGCAACTGCTTCCTGGCCTGCAGGACGGAGCGGTGCTGATCGACTGCTCGACCGTCAGTCGCGCCGCTGCGGTTGCCGCGGCGGACAAGGTCGCCGCACACGGCGCCGGTTTTCTCGACGCACCGGTATCCGGCGGGGTGGAAGGGGCGCGTCAGGGTACCCTGGCCATGATGGTCGGCGGCGATGCGCAGGTGCTGGAGCAGGTGCGGCCGGCGCTCGAGGTGCTCGCCGCGCGCGTCACCCACATGGGCCCGGTGGGCAGCGGTCAGGCTACCAAGGCGGTGAACCAGATAATGGCTGCTGGCATCAATCAGGCGGTAACCGAAGCGTTGGCGTTCGCCGAGGCCCAGGGTTTGCCAATGGAGCGGGTCATCGAAGTGGTCGGCAGCGGCGCGGCCGGCAACTGGTTTCTGGATCACCGCGGCGCCAGCATGGTGGAGCGGCGCTTCGCGCCCGGCTTCAAGGTGGCCCTGCACCACAAGGATCTGCAGATCTGCCAGCAGATGGCGCAGGAGTTCGGTGTGGCGCTGCCCGTGGTGGAGATGACCCTGATCCATTACCGCCGCCTGATGGAGGCCGGCTGCGGCGACGAGGATATTTCGGCGCTGTTCCGCCAGAAAAGCGCTCTGTTCGAGTAGAGCTCCATGCGCGCCTCGCTGGTTTCGCCTGACTGACCTGACTCGCACCGTCTCGCGCGTCATCCAACGGTCTGCGATCCGTGTTTCAGGGGGCGGCAGGTCTGCGCGATGTCGCTGGTGTCAAGAGTGACCAGATCACGACTGCGCAGCCTGCTGTTGATTGCCCGCTTGACCACAAGCAGATTGCGTTCCTCCCGCTGAACCCGTTAAGCATCTTGAATTGCATGTCGATAATGACAGTGACAACGGTCTTG
>CBDTYI010000183.1:0-5832 GCA_965364565.1 uncultured Gammaproteobacteria bacterium
AAATGTCCGAGTTCGGGAATCATGGCGCTTGGTACTCCCCTGGTTTCATGGCGTCGGCCACTTCGGGTGGCATATAGGATTCGTCGTGCTTGGCTAGCACCTCTTCGGCGACGAATACGCCGTTTTCCAGCCGGCCGCGTGCGACTGCACCCTGGCCCTCGCTGAACAAATCGGGGAGTATGCCGTCGTATATCACCTCGAACTGTTCAGCGTTGTCGGTGACCAGAAAGCGCACTCGCACACTGTTGGGATCGCGCTGCAGGCTGTCGCGCACCACCATGCCGCCGATGCGAAACAGCTGATCCGCGGGTGCTTCGCCGGCCACGACCTGGCTGGGGCTGTAGAAGTAGGTAATGTTGCTGCGCAGCGCCTGGACTACCAGTGCACTGGCAACCGCAACTGCGGCGAGCGCGACAAGGATGAACACGAAACGTTTCTGTCTGGCTTTCATGAGTCGCTCCCCGCATTCATTTTGCGTATCCGCTGAATGCGTTTCAGGTTGGTCCTGCGTTGCTGTCTGAGATACAGCACCTCAGCGAGCATGAGCAAAAAGGTCAATCCGAACGAGGTCCAGATGTAGAATCCAAAACCGCCCATGGAGAAGAACTCCGCGATCATGACGGATCGCCTCCGATCAATCTTGAAACCCAGGTGCTGTTGCGTTCCCGCTCCAGAATGATGTTGCGGACACGGACAAAAATCACGGCAAAGGAGTACATCCAGAAAGCGAACACCATGGTCCACATCGCGATCAGTATATTGGTTTCGATGGCGGACATGGAAGAGCGCGCGTGGAGGGCGGCGCACTGGGTCGGATCAGGGCAGTTGATGGACCAGTATATAAGCGGAATACAGAACAGGCCGACAATCGCCAGCAGAGCGGACGCACGGTCGGCGCGATAGGAGTCCTCGATAGCCGACTGCAGCGCCATGTAGCCGGCATAGATAAAAAACAGGATCAGCTCCGAGGTAAGACGCGGGTCCCAGTCCCACCAGGTGCCCCAGCTGGTCTTACCCCACAGTACACCGGTGAGCAGCGCGATACCGGTAAACAGCGCACCGGTTGGCGCCACCGCAGAAGCCATCATGAACGACAGCCGGGTATTGTAGATCAGGCCCAGCACGGCCCAGCCGACCAGCACCAGATACAGCCACATCGACATCCAGGCGGCCGGGACGTGGACGAAAATGATGCGGTAGTATTGTTTCTGCTGGCTGAGGATGTCCGGCGTCTGGAAGAATCCCCAGTACAGGCCGAACGCCGTCGACAGCGCGGCGGCAATGATAAACCAGGGGATCCAGCGACCCGCCAGCGGGTAGAACTCTACCGGTGATGCGTATCTGAACCAGTTCACAGCGATACCTTTAACACTATCCGAGCGAAATCCGCAACGCGGCTGCGGTCGCGACCGGCGTCAATACCATGGCAAGAATAAGGAATGCGCCCAGCAACAACAGAAAGGGCTGTGCCGGCAGGCTCTGGGTTGCGCTGGCTGCAACCGCCCCTGCGCCGTACACCAGAATCGGGATATACAGCGGTAGTATCAGCAGCGACAGTAACATACCACCACCGCGCACGCCCAGCGTCAGGGCCGCGCCAATGGCCCCGAGCAGGCTCAGCACCGGGGTGCCCAGCAACAGCGCCAGCATCATGGTCACGAGGGTATCTCCTGCCAGGTAATACTGAAAGCCGACCAGCGGCGCCAGCAGCACCAGCGGCAGCCCGGTGCGCAGCCAGTGGGCGAGAACCTTGCCCAGCACCAGCAGCGACAACGGTTGCGGGGTGAGCAGCATCTGTTCCAGCGAACCGTCTTCGTGGTCCGAGCGGAACAGGCTTTCCAAGGACAGCAGCGCGGCGAGCAGGGCCGCGACCCAGATGACACCCGGCCCGATATTCTGCAGCAGGCTTTGTTCCGCACCGATACTCATGGGAAACAGGGCCGTCACTAGTATGAAGAAGAACAGCGGGGTGAACATCTCCGAACGGTGGCGAAACGCCAGCGTCAGGTCGCGGCGCAGCAGAACCAGCACGGCCTGGGGACTGGATGAGGTGCTCATGCCGATAAATTGATGTGCTGCACAGTAAAATCCCCGAAATCAACGGCGTGGTGCGAGGTCATGGCCAGCATACCGCCATTGGACAAGTGCCGTTTGATCAAAGTTTCCACAATCCTGATGCCGTGGCGGTCCAGTGAGGTAAAGGGTTCGTCGAGTATCCACAGCGGGGCCCGCGACAGCACCAGGCGCGACAGCGCCACGCGCCGCCGCTGGCCAGCCGACAGATGGCGGGCAGGAATGTCTTCATAACCGGACAGCTCCAATTCTTCGAGCGCCTGTGCCGGCAAGGCGCTGGCATCGGAGTTGCCGAGGTGCTTTGCGATGTTCAGATTTTCCATCAGGGTGAGATCGAGTTTCACGCCGTCCTTGTGCCCCAGATAAGCCAGGGCGGCGTGGTATTGCGAGCCGAGCTCACCGATGAGCTCGCCGCCCCAGCTGACCTGCCCCTGTTCCGGGCGCCGGGTCCCACACAGAATGTGCAGCAGCGAGGTCTTGCCACTCCCGTTGCGGCCTTCCAGCAGCAGCGCCTGGGAGGCGCGCAACTGGAACGACAAGCCGGAAAACAACGTCCGGTCATTGCGAATGCAGATAAGGTCCTCGGCGACCAGTGCCGGCGTGTCGGGAAGCATATCAGGGGATGACCGCAGCAGCTGCGCGGAAAGTTTCTCTAAATTGATGATTCAATCGCGAAAGTCTAGCTGATTGGCCGGTGAAGCGGCAACCCGGGCGGGCCGAGGCGCCTGAACCGAGTGTTTCGCCCGGGACCGGGCCCGGGGCGCTGTTCTGCGTTGTGTTCGAGGGGGGGACTCGCTAGAGTAGGCCGCCTCCCGATAATCAGCATACATTTCCATGACTTCAAGGCGGCGAACATGAAGATAAGCATCATCAGCGGCAGCCACCGACAGGCCTCGCAGAGCGAGAAGGTTGCGCGTTTCATCCAGGGGATGCTCGAGTCGCAGAAACTCTGCGATTCGACCTGGCTGTTCACACTGGCCGGCAATCCATTGCCGCTGTGGGACGAGAGTATCTGGGAGGGCGACCCGGACTGGCAAAGGCAGCTGGGCCCGATTTCGCAACAGCTGGCGTCCAGCGACGGGTTTGTGGTGGTCGCGCCCGAGTGGCACGGTCAGGTGCCGGCCGGCCTGAAAAACTTTTTTCTGATGTGGAGCAAGGGGGAAGTGGCGCATAAGCCGGCGCTGATTGTCACGGTATCGTCCGCCGACGGCGGCGCCTACCCGGTTGCCGAACTGCGCATGAGCAGTTACAAGAACAACCGCATCTGCTATCTGCCCGAGCACGTCATCGTGCGCAATGTCGAGCGGGTCCTTAACGATGACGCGGCACAGAACAATCCGGATGCGGACGGCTATTTCCGCGAACGCATCCGCTACGCGCTGGGCATCCTGGTGGAATATGCCAAGGCGCTGGGGCAGGTGCGCGCCAGCGGAGCTACCGACCTGAGCAAATTCAAGAACGGTATGTAGGGCAGCCGGTCGGGGCGCTGCGCCTCACGACCCTGGGGACGCCTCAGGCAGCTCTGGCGGCGATGCAGACCTGGTTGCGACCGCTTCGCTTGGCGCTGTAGAGTGCCTGGTCGGCGCGCGCGAACAGCGAAACCGGGCTGTCGTGCTTGCGCAGGCTGCTGACACCGATGCTGACAGTGATATCCAGGTCGATGCCGGCGCAGTGGCACGGCGCCGAGGCGATACAGGTACGAATACGCTCGGCCAGCAACTGTGCACCTTCCAGATCGGTGTCACGCAGCAGGATGACGAATTCCTCGCCCCCATAGCGAAACAGCAGGTCGCCGTCGCGCTTGCACTGGTCGGCGCGCTGCGCGATCGCCTTGAGCGCACAGTCTCCGATAATGTGACCGTACTTGTCGTTGACGGCCTTGAAGTGATCGATATCGATGATCATCAACGCGCAGCTGGAATCCTGCCGCTGGGCGTGGCTCAACTCGCGCTGCAGGCTCTCATCCAGCGCGCTGCGGTTGCAGATGCCGGTCAGGGGATCGCGCTGTGCCATCCGCAGGGCATCCTGGTACAGCAGCGCATTGCGCAACGGGTACAGCAGGCTGCACAACAGCTGCTCCAGCGCCTCGGTCTCGGCTTCGGTGAATTTCCGGTTGCGCCGCAGCGTGAGTTTGCCCAGCGCCTCGTCGCCCAGTTGCAGCCGGTAGGTGCAGCTGTGGCGCGCCTGGCTGCCCAGCTTCACATCGAGGTCGAACGCGTCATTGCGGTAACGGATACCCTGATGCGTGATCAGGGCGTCCGCCTCCAAGCTGAACAGCTCGATCAGGCGCATTGGATCCAGGCTGGTCTGGAGACTCGTGGCCATTGCCAGTGCCCGGCTCGCAGTCAGCTGCCGAAGCCGGAAGCTGTCGCTGGCCGGTGGTTGGACGTGCGGCGGTTCTGCAGTATGTTGCAGGGGCTTGCTCATGTCGAAATCCGGGTTGATCAGTTGCATGCCCGTGACTAAAGCGAAAACTGTGCCAGCTTGGTGTTGAGTAGAAAAAGTTCCGGAAAACAAACGCCATCAGCAGCAACCGGGAGCGGTGGCGAAGAAAACGTCAAAAACTTGGCAGAAAGCTTTGCCGCATGTTTGCCGTCGGCACGGCTATGCCGCAGTGTGGCGCCTGCTGCCGGGGCAACGCCCGACCAGCGCTGCCGGTGGCGCGGAAACAAATTGTGAGTCTGCGGCGTCAATTCCAGCAGTACTCGTCAAGGAGACAATCGCCATGGTAAAGCAGAGAGTCGCGGCTATCCTGTTGCTGTTGGCAACGGCGTCCGCCTGGTCGGTCGGCGGTGCGGAGCAGGACGAAGGCCTGCTGGAGGGCATGGTCAACCCCGGCTATCACGAGCAGCCGGCGTGGTTCAAACAGTCGTTCCTGGATATCCGCGAAGATGTACAGGAGGCGGCGGCGCAAGACAAGCGCGTGCTGCTGTATTTCTATCAGGACGGTTGCCCCTATTGTAAGAAGCTGCTGGAGACGAACTTCGCTTTGCGCGATATCGTCGAGCGTACCCGCGAGTCGCTGGAGGTCATCGCCATCAACCTGTGGGGTGACCGCGAGGTGACCGGTCTGAACGGCGAACTCACGACGGAAAAGCAGTTCGCTGCAGACCTCAAGGTGATGTTTACCCCGACCATGCTGTTTCTTGACGAGCAGGGCCGGGTGGTCATGCGCCTGAATGGCTACTATCCGCCGCACAAGTTCTCCGCGGTGGTGGACTATGTCGGCGGGCGCCAGGAAAAGCAGCTCGCGTTCCGTGACTACTGGGAGCAACAGGCGCCGCCGGCGGCGACCGGGACCCTGCACAGCGACCCGAGCTACCTGCAACCGCCTTATCGGCTGGCACGGCGTTCGGCGGAAAAACCGCTGCTGGTGCTGTTCGAACAGAAGGATTGCGCGGCCTGCGACGAGTTGCATCTGGATATCTTCAAGCGCAGCGAGACCGCCGAGTTGTTGCAACAGTTCGATGTGGTGTTGCTGGACATGTGGTCGGCAACTGCGGTGCAGACGCCGGACGGCAGTAACACCAGCGCCGCCGAGTGGGCCAAGCAACTCAACATTCAATACGCGCCGACGCTGGTGATGTTCGATGGCGATGGCGGCGAGCTGTTTCGCGCCGAAGCCTACCTGAGGGCGTTCCACATCCAGTCATCCCTGGATTACGTGCTCTCCGGCGCCTACCGGGAGCAGCCCAGCTTCCAGCGTTTCGTGCAGGCGCGAGCGGCTGCTCTGGAAGCGCAGGGGATACACGTGGACCT
>CBDTYI010000184.1:0-5821 GCA_965364565.1 uncultured Gammaproteobacteria bacterium
CAACAACGATATCCAGATTGCACTCGCCGAGCGCGACGACCAGGTCGCGGCGCTGCGGTCCGAGCGCGACGCGCTGCGCAGCGAAGTCGAGCGGCTCAACGCAGGTTTGTCGGCTCTGCAGCAGGAGCAGAAATCCAGGCTCGACGCAAGCGACCGCCAGCTCGCGGCTTTGCAGGAGCATCAGCAGCAACTCGCAGCCGACGCCCGGGAACTGAAGCAGCAGCTCGCGGCAGCCGAGCAGCGCCGAGTCCAGGCGCAACAGGAAACGCGGGCGCAGGACGAACAACGCCGTGCCGAGGTCGACGGTCTGAGCCGCCAGCTGGCCGCCGCCACCCGGGATTTCGAGAGCGTAACCGCTACGCTCCGCGCCGCCGAAGAAAAGCTGCAGCGCGTACAGCGCGAAAAAAACGATAGCGAAATCGGCCTTGCCGAGCGCGACGACCGTATCGCGACCCTGGAGGCGGAGCGCAAACAGCTGCAGGGTGAGTTCGAGCGGCTCGATGCGCGGCTCCCGGGCTTGCAGCAGGATCTCGCCACGGCACAGCTGTTCAACCAGGCACTGACTTCGGAGCTGGACGCAGTGCGCGAGGAATTGCACCGCACCGCCAGCCGGGATGGCGAACAGATCGCCGCCCTCCACCGGCGCATTGCCGACATCGAGACCGAACTGGAAGGTGCGCGCGGCACCAGCCAGGTACTGGAAACTGATCTCCAGGCCGCGCTTGCCGCTCAGCGTGATATCGAACAGCAACGCCAGCAGCTGGCAGAGGCGCTCGATGCGGAGCGCAGCAGCGCGGCTGTGCGTGACCAGCAGCTGGTGCAACTGCGCGCCCGGGATGAACAGCGCGGTGCGGAGATCGACGGCCTGACCCGGCAGCTGCTTGCCGATGTCCAGGAATACGAAACAGTCAGCAGCGAAAGGCGATCGCTCGCGCAGGAACTGGAAACCCTTGCCAGCGAGTCTGAAAGCCAGCGCAGCCGGGATCAGCGTCGACTCGATGATCTGCAGCAGCGGCTCGCGGAGAGCGAGGGGGCGCGCGGCGCGACGCTGCAGCGCGTGGAGGAGCTTGAAACCGCGCTCGCCGAGGCATCGGCCGCTTTGCTGGCCGGCGAGAAACGCCGCGAAGCGCAGGCGGTGGCGCTGCAGGCGCAGAAAAACCGGCTTTATGAAAAAGGCCGGCAGCTCGAGGCGCTTGAAGCGCAGCAGCGGCAAAGCGCCAGTGAAGCTTATGAGTTGAAACGGCGTATTTCGGCAGCCGAGCAACGCCGTGCTCGGGCGCAGCAGGAAGCGCAGGCGCTGAAGCCGGAGCTGGACGAACTGGTCGCGCAGTTGAAATCGCTGCAGGCGGCGCTGGCAGCGGCCGAGGCGCGTGTCGCCGACGCGCAGCAGCAGCGCCGGGTGTTGCACGACGAGCTGCGCGAACAACGCAGCGAGCTCGCCGCCCGCGAGCGGCAGATCGGTGACCTGCAGGCGCGCGAACAGCGGCTGCAGGCCGAACTCGAAACGGTCGCGCAGCGCCTATCGGCCGCCGAGCGGGAACTGGTCGCGTCGAGCGAAAAAAACCGTTCGCTGGAACAGGACAGGGAGGCAGTGGTCGCCGAATACGCCGCCACCCGGCACCGCGATGGCGAGCAGCTGGAGACGCTGCAACAGCGGATCGCCGAGCTGGAGCCGCAGCTTGCAGATGCGCGCCATGAGATCGAGGGCCTGCAGCTGTCGCTGGCGGAAGCGGACTACCGCCAGGAAGTTTCCGACCGGAAGCTGGCGCAACTCAGTGCGACGCTGGAGCGGGTCGACGCGGCCCCGCAGACAGCCGCGCAATCCCGGTCGCCGGCCCCGGTTCCCGGTTCCGAGGAGAGCGGAACGCAAGCGGTTCAATTGATACCCGGCAAAGCGCTGAGACCCGTGGCGGCCGCCACTACCGTGTCGGTCAAGCGCCATCGGCGGCGGCGCTGGGTGGGCGCCCTTGCCGGAGTCCTGCTGGTGGCAGGTCTCGTGGCAGGTGCCATGAAGCTGCGTGACCTTTTCTGGTACGACCAGCCGGTGGCAGGGCCCGGCAACCAGGGTGCGCCCATCGCAAGCCAACCCGCGCGCCCCACGGTCGCCCGGGCGCCCGCCGCTGCACAAGTGCCCGGCGCCGCACCCGAGAAACCGAAGCAGATTGCGCCCTACCTCAGGTCGCTGTCCAGGCAGGCGCCGGACCAGGCGAAGAAAACAGGGTCGGAACCCACAGCCGCTGATGCAGCATCCACGGGACAGACCGTGGCCGTACCCCGCCCGGTGGCCAAGGCTCCGAGGCAGCAGGTGGCTCCCTACCTGCAGTCGTTGGCCAAACGGCGCGAAACCCACGCGGGCGCCGGAGCGCACGTGGAGGCCTACCTGATGCAGGAGGCTGCTTCGGCCAGGGCTGTGGAAAAGCCCTGCGATGACGCCGCCGGATCCGGACACCCGTGCAGCGAGACCGAAAAGGACTTCATGAAGGACACGGTGGTCGGGCTGCCCAGTGGCGCGAAATATAAGGTGATCAGGAATGGCGCCGGCAGATCGCCGCAACCCGGCGATACGGTTGTGGTCAGCTATCGGGGCCTGTTGCCGGACGGCACCGAGTTCGGCAGCACCGGGCCGGGCGGAGACTCCGAAGCGTTTCGTCTCAGTCAGGCCATCCCGGGTTTGCGGGAGGTGCTGCAATACATGGAAGAGGGGGCGAAATGGGAAGTCTACCTGCCGACCGAGCTGGCGTTCCCGAAACCCGGGCCACTGGGCGCGCAGGAGGTCATTTTCGTTGTCGAACTGCTGGCCGTTCTGAATCCGGATACTGTGCCTGCCGAAGTGGCGCAGAGCAGCGACCATCGGTCCCTGTCCGCGCGTCTTCTGAGCGATGAGGAATCCTACTGGCAGACACCGACCGGCGGCGACACCATTGAGCCGGATGCGGGACAGCCCTCGGATGCTGTATCGGAGGATAGCGCAACGCCGCGTCAGCGCATTGGCGCCGAGGCCGAGGAGTTCCTCGCCGAAGTTGCCGGGCAGGATGGGGTCGTCAGCCTGCCGAGTGGCCTCAAGTACCGGGTGCTGAAGAAAGGTAACACCAGTGGCCGGTCACCGACAGCGACCGACACCGTGGTGCTGAGATACCGCGGCACCTTGCCCGATGGCAGAGAGTTTGACCGCTCGCAGGGGACGGCGCAGTTCAGCGTGGGGGAACTCATACCAGGCTGGCAGGAAGCGTTGCAGCACATGGAAGAGGGCGCGCGGTGGGAGCTCTACATACCTCCTTCTCTGGCGCATCGGGGCGGAACCCGGAAACGTGGGGCGCTCGGGCTGCAACCGCTTGTCTATGAGCTGGAGCTTGTGTCGATCAACCAGTCGGACGACACACCGGCCAATCAGTAGTTACCGCCTGTCGGGGGGCGGGCAGCAATGACATCCCTGCCTGCGCCCCGGGGACCGAATGGCTCCTATGGTCGCGCTCGGCGCGGTAGTGAGTCTCACGGGCGGCAATCCCATCTACCAGATGATCTATGACAACGCTGTCGGCTATGTCTGTCACGCGTGTCATGTGTTATGTCAGAGGCGGCAGGTCCTGCCGGCGGCGCTCGGTTTGTGTGTCAGAGTAAACAGGCGCTTAGTGCGCCATGCCAATTGGTTCGAAACTTGCTTTGAGGTAGAGGCCAACAGTGACTCAACCGGTGCGGGTACAGCCCGACACTGGTGACGCGACAAGCCCACAGAGGCAAGAAAGAAATGCGTCAAATGGGGGGCAACAAGAGCGTCGATTGCCGCGGTAAGTCTCGGTCACGGAGACGCCGGTGGTGGTGAGGAGGAGAACATGCACGCGGTTACCCATTCCGAGCTTGAAAACCTGCCCGGCAGGCGCATGCCTTGCCGGGTGCTGTTCAGTTCGTCAGCAGAATAACTTAGTCCGGAGGAGGACAGGAGCATGACTACGATACCCAAGGGACCGCGGGAATCGCGCTGGTCTGCATTTTTTCTGACGGCCGCGTTGGCCGTCGTCGCGGTGCTGGTGACGGCGCCACAGGCGCATGCTAGAAGCGGCTATCTCTCGGTGTGGAGCAATACCGTCTATCCAGCGTCGAACTCGGATAGCGCGAGCTGCGATCTCTGCCACGGAGGGAATACAGGTCTGGTCAATGGCTATGGGCTTGCTATCCGAGCCCAGCTTGGCGGCGCTACCCGAGTAGATGATGCCACTATCGAAGCTGCAATCCGGGCGGTTGTAGGCCAGAACTCGGACAACGACTCTACCGGTTCCGACAACGACACCGAGGCCAACGCCAGCACGCAACCCGGCTGGACGACTGGAGATAACCCTATCTACGACAGCGGCACCGGGGCTCCAGCGGGTACCCAGACAGCTGCCGGTGCCGGCGTGTCACCGCCGCTCGACCCAGCGGCTGCCGACCCCAACATCGCGGTCGCTCCGACGACCCTCGCTTTCGGCATCGTCGATGTGGGCAACTCCAGCACCCTGACCACGACGATTGAGAATACCGGCACGGCGGATCTGAACGTTACGGCGCTCAATCTGTCCGGGACCACAGAATTCGGCCTGGTGAATCCTCCAGGGACACCCTTCACACTGGCACCGAACGCATCCCAGGCGGTCGATGTGTCCTACACGCCGGATGCTGCCGGTGCGGATACCGGCACCCTGGACATCGCCAGCAACGATCCCGATTCGCCGAATGTTACGGTGAGCCTCAGCGGTACCGGCAATGTGGTGGTACCCAATGCGTGTAACTTCAGTGTGGCCCCGGCCTCGCTGACCTTCGGCAATGTCGATATAGGTGTCACCTCAACGCTCCCGACGACGGTGACCAACAACGGCACGGCGGACTGCTCGATCACCGCTACCGTGACCTCCGCGACGGGTGAGTTCACCTTGGCCTCGGGATCGCCGGTTACTGTGGCAGCGAACGGTGGTACGGCCACCGTGTCCGTTGACTACGCGCCGCAAAATGTGGGTGCTGACAGCGGAAACCTCAACCTGACCAGCGATGACGTCAGCAATCCGCAGAGTGTCGATGTTCCGCTGTCCGGTAATGGTGTGCAGCCTCCGGTCGATGCCTGCGACTTCAGTGTGAACCCGACTTCGCTGGCCTTCGGAAACGTTACCACCGGAACCACCTCGACGCTGTCGACAACGGTGACCAACAACGGTGCAGCGGCCTGCAACATCGCCGCCACCCTGTCAGGGTCGCTTGAGTTCACCCTGGCCTCGCAATCGCCGGTCACGGTGCCAGCCAATGGTGGTACGGCGACTGTGTCCGTTGACTACGCGCCGGCAGATTTGGGTGCTGACACTGGCACCCTCACCCTGGAGAGCGACGATACCACCAACCCGCAGAGTGTCGATGTTGCGCTGTCGGGGACCGGGGTCGAAACGCCCGCCTGTAGCGGCATCACCATCACCACTGCCGAGTGGAGCGACAAGGGCAACGGGCGACTCAGCGTCTCGTCGACCGGTGTGCGCGACGGTCCGATCGTCCTGTCGAATGCGTATCTTCTGACGCAGATTATTGACACCAAGAATGGCAGGAACGGCAAGGGCAACTTCAAGGTAAGTGGCCGGAACCTCAACCCCGTGCCCTGCCGTATCCGTGTCGAGCAGGCTGACGTCGGGCTGTGCGGTGAGGCGGACGTGACCAATGCACCGGCGGACTGCGCTCCGTCGGGGCCGCTGCAGCCGCTGACCGCCCGGGGTGACCTTTACAGTACCCCTGTCGGCAACCCCATCACGGTCACGGCCTCGCGGCTGTCCGGCGTGCTCTATAACGACTTCGGTGGCGTGCCGCCGCT
>CBDTYI010000185.1:0-5818 GCA_965364565.1 uncultured Gammaproteobacteria bacterium
GGAGGCAAATAAACGCCTCAATGGCGATGGGAATGGCAGCGCTGCGCGGCGCTGGCCACAACCAGGCGTTTTCCCAGGTTCGTCTCCACGCCGCCCCGTTGGAGTGTGGCGCGGGCCAGTATGGCAATGCGGGTGTCCGGGAACGGCCGCGGCCGCATGGCCGATCGATGCGGCTTTCAGCCGTCACCCGAAGCTCCGGCTTTCAGCCAGACGGCTGTCGTGAATTGGCAACAGTATAAGCCGAGTTTCAGCGGGCTTTTCTCCCAGTTACGGGTACAGTGTCGCTGCTTGGCGACGAACTGAGAAAATCTGTTCGTAAACGGATGCCTTAAAAAACTTCTTTGATCTATTGTTATCATTATTTTTTATTGGCATATTACTGCTCGTGGCATGGGTATTGCTCCGCAGAAGGGACGCACTACTCGTGTGTATCAGGAGGATTGAGATGATGAACGGACACGCATTGGCAGCCGCGGTTGGCGGCATCATACTGGCGGTTACATTCCTGCTCTATATGGGCAATTCAGTCGTTTCTCTGTCAGGCGACACCGCCGTTAACGGGATCGCAGTTGTCATGATTGTCGCATTTTTCGCGCTCACGGTTTACGAAGACTGGAAAGACGCGAAACACGCACGGCACAAATCGAAGCGCAACTGAACCCTGCCCCCGGGCCCTGGTGTGCAAAACAGGGGTTTGTACACCAGGGCCCTTCGCCCTCATATCCACGTTGTCGGCGGCCGCTCAGTTCCGGCCGCGTCGAAACACGGTCACGACCTCGTAGAGCAGCCCCGAGAAGGCATTGAAGCGCGTCACCCGGAACACCAGCTCACGGGCACCCATGGTGCGCCGAACCTGCCTGACCTACCGCAGGCCCGACAGGAACACTGCGGCCACCAGCATGCGCAATGGCCGGCCGCTGTCATCGACCGCGCGCTGCATCCGGCCTTCGAAACGGGGCGCGCGCCCTATGCGGCGAAGCTCAGCTTGATGGCATCGACCACGCCCTCACAGGCTTCGGCACAGGCCCGGCACTCGTGGTGCTCATCGTGCTTGCGGCACTCGCGTGCGCAATCGCTGCACACCGTCTCGCAGACCCGGTAAGACGCTTCCAGGTACTCCGAGTTTGCTGCCAGCAGATAGGAAAACGCCGCGCAGATCGCCTGCATTTCATGCACCTTGCTGGCACAGTCGGCCAGCGTCACGTCGCCTTCCCTGAAGCTCACCAGGCAGTGAGCGATGCAGCGCTCGCCCTTGTCCAGACAAACGTTCACGGCATCGAGCAGGTCGCCATGGCGTGGCGAATGTTTACTGTGGTCATGACCCGGCATGGCCGAAAACGCCGTCCCGGATAGGCCCAGCGCGGCGCCGGCACCCAGTCCCAGCAGCACCTCGCGCCGGCTGATCCCCGTTGTCTGGTCACCTGCCGGAGGCGGTAAGGGGTTGTGATCTGCCATCAGAGTCGACTCCTAGTTCGTAGTGGTTGGACGGCACTGCGTCGTAAAGCATAGTCGGACGCAGAATACTTGTCGCGCGCTTTCAACTGCCGCCCGGTTCCGCCGGGCGCTGGACGGTAAAACCCGGTAACATGACCTGCAATCGCCACGCTAAGCCCGGACACGCCGAGCCAGATCATTTTTCGATGCCCACGCAATATCTGTTAACCCTGATCGGCGTCTCGATCGCCGTGCTCGAACTGCTGGCGATTATCGCCGCAGTCCACGCTCTGATGAACAGCCGGACCTCGCAGGGCTCGATTGCCTGGGCGATCTCCCTGATTGCCTTCCCCATCATTTCCCTGCCCCTGTACGCGGTGTTCGGGCGCGGGAAATTCCGCGGCTACGTGGATGCCCGACGCGCCGGGGAACTGGAAATTCAGCATGTCGCGGCGCAACTGGCCGACCGCTATGCGGCGCCACTGCGCGCCGGATTTTCCCGCCACGAAGCGTCCTATGCAACGTTCGAGCGACTGGCAAAAATGCCCTTCACCCGCTGCAACCGAGTGGGTCTGCTGGTCGACGGCGAAGCAACGTTCGCCGCCATTTTCGCCGGCATACGGGCGGCGACACGCTACGTGCTGGTGCAGTTCTTCATTATCCGCGACGATGACCTGGGGTGCGGGCTTGCCACGCTGCTGGAACAGAAAGCCCGCGCCGGGGTGCCGGTCTACCTGCTCTACGATGAAATCGGTTCCCGCAAGCTGGGCCGCGCCTATCTCGATCGGCTCGCCGAGGCCGGTATTCACGTGTCTGCGTTCCGGACCACCCAGGGGCGCGCCAACCGCCTACAGGTGAACTTCCGCAATCACCGTAAGGTGGTCGTGGTGGATGGACACAGCGCGTATATCGGCGGGCACAATGTCGGGGAGGAATACGTGGGACGCCATCCCCGCCTTACCCCGTGGCGTGACACTCATCTCCGCATAGAGGGGCCCGCTGCCATGGCGACCCAGCTCGCGTTCGTAGAAGACTGGTACTGGGCCACCCGGCAGGTGCCGGATCTGGACTGGGTGCCCGACACAGTGTGTACGCCCGGCCAGCGCGTACTGATATTGCCCACTGGGCCCGCCGACATACTGGACACCTGTGTGCTGTTCTTCGTGCAGGCCATCAACACCGCGCAACAGCGAATCTGGATTACCAGTCCCTACTTCGTGCCCGACGAAATGGTGGTGGCGGCCCTGCAACTGGCAGCCCTGCGCGGCGTCGACGTCCGCATTATGTTGCCGGCACATCCGGACCACCGCCTGGTTCACCTGGCCGGTCTTGCTTTTGTTCAGGAAACGGTCGGTGCCGGCGTGCAGCTGTTTCGCTACCAGAGCGGTTTCCTGCATCAGAAAGTCCTGTTGGTGGACAACGACCTCGCCGCGGTGGGAACCGCTAACCTGGACAACCGTTCGTTTCGACTCAATTTCGAATTTACGGCGCTGGTCGCCGACCGGGTTTTTGCGGCACAGGTAGCCGACATGCTGAGCAGCGATTTCGAGCACTGCCGGCGGGTCGCCGCCGATGAACTCGAGGCGCGACCGCTGGCGGTGCGGGTCGCCGCGCGCGCCGCGCGGCTGCTGGCGCCGGTACTGTGAACGCAGGTTCTGCCTCGGGGCGGACCGCGACGCGGAAAGGTCTATAAGCGGTATCGCTGCACTGCGCAATTAGCGAACTGCAGGCTGCGCAATGCGGCGTCCGGGAGCGCCCGGAACCAGGCTTCGAACACCCGCAGGGTCTCCTCGTGCGCCACCACCAGGACGCAGTCCTGCGGCTGTGTCTTCAGCCATTCGATAAAACGCACCACCCGCGCCTTGTAGTCGAGCAGCGATTCACCGCCGTTGGCGCGTGCGTGCAGCGGGTCATGGGCGGTGGCCGTGAAATAGTCGCTCACGGGCCGGCCGTCAAAACCGCTGCGAATATCGTTCAACAGGGCATTCACCTCGATCGGGAGGCGATGCCAGCGGTTGATGATGACCGCGGTCTCCCGGGTACGCGGCAACTCAGAGGTGATGACGCGCTGCAGCGGTACGTCGCGCAGCTGCTGCGCGGCCGCCTGCGCCTGCGCTATGCCGGTGTTGGTGAGATGTACCTCCCGGCGCGGGTCATCATTGCACAGCCCGAGCCGGTTGTAACTGGTCTCCCCGTGACGCAGTACGTAAAGCCTCATGTTGAATTCTCATGCGAATGCGAGACCGCATTCTGGAATCCGCGACCCGGCAGATCAACTGTCGCTTAAGGTCACACGCCGTAGGCCGCGGGCTCGCGCGCGGGTTGACCTGCGCGCATATTCACCCCAGACTGGCCCGCCAGCGCAAAGCCATATCCACACCGCAAGGAGCCGGTATCGGCAGCCGAATCTGTCGCCACTCCGGCCTTGCGTCTGACGGGCGAATCCCGGGAACCATGCCTGACACGACTGTCATCACGCTCACTTTCGCTGGCTACATCCTGGTGATGCTGTTTATCGGACTGGCCGGGTACCGGCGCACCGGAGATCTGTCCGATTACCTGCTGGGCGGGCGGCAGCTGGGGCGCTGGGTGACCGCGCTGAGCGCCGAGGCCTCGGATATGAGTGGCTGGCTGTTACTGGGCCTGCCCGGCTACGCCTACCTGTCCGGACTGGAGGCGGGCTGGATCGCGCTGGGACTGCTGGCCGGCACCTATCTGAACTGGAAACTGGTGGCCTTCCGCCTGCGCCTGTACACCCAGCTGGCCGGCGATGCCCTGACGCTGCCGGAGTTCTTCGAACAGCGCTTCGCAGACCGCTCGCGGCTGCTGCGGGTCGTGGCGGCGCTGCTGGTGCTGCTGTTCTTCACCTTCTACACCAGCTCGGGACTGGTGGCGAGCGGCAAGCTGTTCGAGGCGGTGTTCGGCATTGAATACCACAACGCCATTATCGCCGGCGCCCTGGTCGTGGTTGCCTACACCTTTTTCGGCGGGTTCCTCGCCGTGTCCTGGACCGACCTGGTGCAGGGAATGCTGATGCTGGTTGCCCTCGTCGCAGTGCCGGTGGCGGTCATGGAGAGCCGCGGCGGGCTGCAGGCCAGTGTCGCGGGGCTGCGCGAAAACAATCAGGCGCTGCTCGACCCGTTCAGCACTGCCGGCGGTGAACCGCTTGGGCTGGTCGCAATACTTTCGCTGCTGGGTTGGGGGCTGGGCTATTTCGGTCAGCCGCACATTCTGGCCCGATTCATGGCTATCCGGCGGGTGCAGGAACTGGCTGCGGCACGTGCCATCGCCGTGACCTGGGTGAGCATCACGCTGATTGCCGCGGTACTCGTTGGTGTGATGGCGGTTGGTTACCTGGACACACCGTTGACAGGCGCCGACAGTGAAAAGGTCTTCATGGAAATGGTGCGCATGCTGTTTCACCCGCTGGTGGCGGGGGTGTGCCTGGCAGCGATACTGGCGGCTATCATGAGCACCGCCGATTCGCAGCTGCTGGTGGCCTCGGCGGCGCTGTCGGAGGACTTTTACAAGGGCTTTCTGCGCCCGCAGGCGGGCGCCGCCGAACTGGTGTGGATGGGACGAGTGGCGGTACTCACACTGGCGGCGGTCGCAATCTTTCTGGCCATGGACCCGGACAAACGGGTGCTCGACCTGGTGGCCTATGCCTGGGCCGGTTTCGGGGCAGCGTTCGGGCCCACCGTTCTGCTGTCGCTGTACTGGGGACGCATGAACCGTTTCGGCGCGCTGGCCGGTATGCTGGTGGGCGGCATCACCGTAATGGTGTGGAAACAGCTCGAGGCCGGGCCGTTCGGTCTGTTCGATCTCTACGAAATCATTCCCGGCTTTGTGCTTTCCAGCGTCGCCATCCTGGTGTTCAGCCTCGTCACGCCGCCGCCCGAGGCGCGCATCCGCCAGCAGTTCGAGAATTTGTACGATTGATTACCGCTCAAGGGCGGTGCTGCAACGACAAACAGCCGGGGCAGTCCGCCGACCGGCCCCGGCTGCAGGGTGGGTTGTCTCAGGTCAGCGGAGTCAGGATGATTTCCACTCGCCGGTTGAGGGCTCGACCCTCCGAGGTGTCGTTCGACGCGATCGGCGAGTTCGGGCCCATACCGCTGGTGAGCAGTCGCTCCGGCAGTACTTTCTGGCTCTGCAGGTAGCTGGATACGCTCTGCGCGCGCCGCACCGACAACTGCTGATTGTACTCAGCCGAGCCGGTACTGTCGGTGTGACCGATCACGTCCACGTAAGTCTTCTCGAATTCGTTGACAACCAGCGCCACCGAGTTGAGCACCGGATAGAAGCTGGCGGAAATATCCGCCGAGTTGGTCGCGAAAGTGATATTGCCCGGCATGTTCAGGATGATCTGGTCGCCCACGCGGGT